>DASUAR010000037.1:0-12002 GCA_035763685.1 Actinocrinis sp.
AGACGCTTGTCGGAAGATACGGTCAGCAAAGGCCGTTTCGCGGTCACCTTCCAACTCGGATCGTCCGGCACGTTCCTGCCGGTTGAAGGGATAGGGCACACCGATGACAGGTGTTATTTACGAGGACGCCTCGTGCGTCTACCCGGGCGCTGAGCGCCCCGCCGTCGACAAACTCAACCTGGACATCCAGGACGGCGAGTTCCTGGTCCTGGTCGGACCGTCGGGCTGTGGCAAGTCCACCTCGCTGCGGATGCTCGCGGGTCTCGAGGAGGTCACCGCGGGCACCATCCGGATCGGCGAGCGCGACGTCACCCACCTGCCGCCGAAGGACCGGGACATCGCGATGGTGTTCCAGAACTACGCGCTGTACCCGCACATGACCGTGGCGGAGAACATGGGCTTCGCCCTGAAGATCGCCGGGGTGCCGAAGCCGGAGATCCGGCAGAAGGTCGAGGACGCCGCGAAGCTGCTCGAGCTGACCGAATACCTCGGGCGCAAGCCGAAGGCCCTGTCCGGTGGTCAGCGCCAGCGTGTCGCGATGGGCCGCGCGATCGTGCGTGAGCCGAAGGTCTTCCTCATGGACGAGCCGCTGTCGAACCTCGACGCGAAGCTGCGTGTGCAGACCCGTACGCAGATCGCCTCGCTCCAGCGCCGTCTGGGCATCACCACCGTCTACGTGACGCACGACCAGGTCGAGGCCATGACCATGGGCGACCGCGTGGCGGTGCTCAAGGACGGCCTGCTGCAGCAGTGCGACACCCCGCGCCGGATGTACGAGACGCCGGCCAACGTCTTCGTCGCAGGCTTCATCGGCTCGCCGGCGATGAACCTCATCGAGGCCCCGATCACGGACGGCGGCGTGGCGTTTGACGGCGCCGTGGTTCCGGTCGACCGCGACTCGCTGGCCAAGGCGACCAACCGCGGCGAGCGCAGCGTGACGCTCGGCGTGCGGCCGGAGTCCTTCGACCTGTCGAGCGACGGAACCGGCATCGCCGTGGTCGTGAACGTCGTCGAGGAGCTGGGCGCGGACGCGTTCGCGTACGGCACCGCGAAGGTCGACGGCAACGACGTGGACGTCATCGTCCGCGTGGACGCCCGCAACACCCCGGCCAAGGGCGAGACGCTGAGCTTCCTGCCCAAGCCGGGCGAGACGCACATCTTCTCGACGGTGAGCGGCGAGCGGCTGTCGGAGTAGGCGATAGGCGGCGGTCCCGCCCGGGGATTCCCGGGGCGGGACCGCTGTCGTTTGTTGCGGTAGTGGCGCGACGCGCGTAGCGGGCGGACGAGTGGGTCAGATCGTCGCGGTGAGTGAGGCGATCTCGGCGGCCATGCCCAGATAGTGATCGTTGGCCGCCTCAGGCGCGCCGAGGATGACGTGGGTGAAGCCGAGTTCACGCAGCCGCTCGATCCGGCCCGCGGCGGCCTTGGCCGTACTGTCCGGACCGAGCCGGGACATGATCGTCTTTTCGATGGCGTCGTAGTCGCGGCCCTCCGACTCGCAGTGGCCGCGCAGGACGTCGAGCTTGTGCGTCACGAACTCGTCGCCCCCGTCGAACAGGTTGCAGGCGTCCGCGTACCGGGCCACGAGCCGCAGCGTCTTCTGCTCGCCGCCGCCACCGATCAGCAGCCTGGGATGCGGGGACGAGATCGCGGCCGGAATGTTGAGCAGGCGTCCCGGCGCGTAGTGCTTGCCCTGGTAGCCGGCGTCCGAGTCGGACCACATGCCGTTGGCGATCTGGATCGCCTCTTCGAGCCGCTCGAAGCGTTCCTTGACCGGCGGGAAGGGCACGCCGAAGCCTTCGTGCTCCTCCTGGTACCAGGCCGCGCCGACGCCGAAGTACGCCCGGCCGCCGGACAGCACGTCGAGGGTCGTCGCGGTCTTGGCGAGAATCGCCGGATTGCGGTACGTCACGCCGGTGACCATCGTGCCGAGCGTGACGCGCTCGGTGGCGGCGGCGAGGAAACCGAGGGCCGTGTAGCCCTCAAGCATCGGGTCCTCGGCCGGACCGTTCACCGAGATCTGCCAGAAGTGGTCCATCACCCAGAGGCTGTACAGGCCGCCGTCCTCCGCGGTCCGCGCCAGCTTGAGCAGGTTGGGCCGGATCGCGGCGGGGCCGCCCGGCCAGTCGAAGCGAGCGATGGTGTATCCGATGCGCACTCTGCACTCCACATCAGCGAGCTGTTGGATGTGGGTAGCTTACGCCCATGGGGAGGCAGGCTCCGGTTAGGGAATGGGGCCTGAGCCGAGCCGCGGCTGTGGCCCACTCCCTTGCCCAGGCCTTTTAGAGCCGAGTGGACTTCGTGCGGTGTTGGGCGACCCCGTACAGCGCGATGCTCGTGGCTACACCGGCGTTGAGGGACTCGGTCGTGGCCGCGATCGGGATGCGCACCGTGACGTCGCAGGTCTGCTCCACCAACCTGCTGAGGCCCTTGCCCTCGGAGCCGACGACGAGGACGAGCGGATCGGCCGCTGCCTCGAGGTCGGCCAGGTCCACCGTGCCGTGCGCGCTCAGTCCCGCGACCAGCAGGCCCTGCTTGCGGTAGGCCTCCAGCGCGCGGGTGAGGTTGCCGACCTGCGCGACCTGGAGACGTGCGGCGGCGCCGGCAGAGGTCTTCCACGCGCCTGCGGTCATCCCGGCCGAGCGCCGCTCGGGAACCACGACGCCGTGCGCCCCGAACGCCGCCGCGGAACGGATGATCGCACCGAGGTTGCGCGGGTCGGTCACGCCGTCGAGCGCGACGATCAGCGGGGTCTCGGCCGCGTCGAGCGCGTGCGTGAGCAGGTCGTCCGGGTGTGCGTACTCGTATGGCGGGATCTGGAGCGCGATGCCTTGGTGGATCGCGCCGTCGGTCAGCCGGTCGACCTCCTGACGGGTGACCTCCATCAGCGGGATGCCGCGGTTGTTCGCCAGCGTGACGGCCTCACGCACTCGGTCATCCGCGTCGATGCCCTGCGCGATGAATAGTGCGGTACCGGGCACGTTGCCGCGCAGCGCTTCGACGACCGAATTCCGGCCGGCGATCAGCTCGGAGATCTGGCGGTTCGCCTTGTACGGAACCTTTGCGGGCTGGCGCTGGTTTCCGGAACCGCCGCGCGGGCTCTGCGCGCGCTTCGTGGCCGCGTCGGCGCGACGCTGCGCCGGATGGCCCTTGCGCAGCTCGGCGCGCGGGGTCGGACCCTTGCCCTCCAGCGACTTACGCCGCTGCCCACCGGAGCCCATTTGCGCGCCCTTGCGAGACGAACCCGCCTTGTTGCCGCGGCCGCCAACTCCGCCGCCTTTGCCGCCTGCCATGGTTGATCGCTCCAGAGTGTCGAGGCTTAGTCCACGCCCGGGCCATCGCGGCCGAGGGGGTGAGTGGTCGGGTGACGCGCGGTCAGGCGGTCAGGTCGGTAGCTGGGTCAGGTCAGGCGAGGGTCCAGCGCGGACCCGCCGGGGTGTCCTCCACCAGGATGCCGATGGCGGCCAGCCTGGTGCGGATCTCGTCGGCCGCGGCGTAGTCCTTGCGGGCACGGGCCGCCTGCCGCTGCTCGAGCGCCACCGTGACGAGGCCGTCCACGACTTCGCGCAGGCCCGCCGTGTCGCCGCCGCCGGAATGCGCCCAAGGTTCGGCGAGCGGGTCCATGCCGAGCACGCCGAGCATCGCGCGCACCTCGCCGAGCCGGGCCTTGGCGCTCTCCTTGTCGCTGGCGGCCAGCGCGGTGTTGCCGGCGCGCACGGTCTGGTGCAGCACCGCGACGGCCCCGGGCACGCCTAGG
Organism: Actinocrinis sp.; assembly: GCA_035763685.1. GTDB lineage: Bacteria > Actinomycetota > Actinomycetes > Streptomycetales > Catenulisporaceae > Actinocrinis. Next base: position 3,758 of record DASUAR010000037.1, read on the forward strand.
TCGTCGTCGAGCGCCGCGGCGAAGTCGTCCGGCAGGATCGTCGGCTCGGTGACGCCGACCAGCTCCACCGCGCGCGTGATGAACTGCTCGATCCGGCCGAATGCGGCCGCGGCCTCTTCAAGCGCGGCCTCGGAGTACTCGATCATCGAGCGGTAATGCGGCGTGCCGAGGTAGTACCGCAGCACGATCGGCCGGTGACGCTTCATCATGTCCGCGACCAGCACGGAGTTGCCGAGCGACTTCGACATCTTCTCGTTCGCCATGGTCACCCAGGCGTTGTGCAGCCAGTACTGCGCGAACGCGTCGCCGCGCGCCTTGGACTGGGCGATCTCGTTCTCGTGGTGCGGGAAGATCAGGTCGAGGCCGCCGCCGTGGATGTCGAACCGCTCGCCGAGGTATTTACGCGCCATCGCGGAGCACTCCAGGTGCCAGCCCGGCCGCCCGGGCCCCCACGGGGTGTTCCAGAACGGCTCGCCCGCCCGCGCGCCCTTCCACAGGGTGAAGTCCTGCGGGTCGCGCTTGGCGTTCTTCGGGTCCGCGTCGTCCGCGTTGAGCATGTCCTCGACCCGCTGGTTGGACAGCGCGCCGTAGCCGGGGAAGCTGCGCACGTCGAAGTAGACGTCGCCGCCGGCCGCGTAGGCGTGCCCGTCGAGGATCAAGTCCTGCATCAGCTCGATCATCTCGGGGATGTGGCCGGTCGCCCGCGGCTCGATGGTCGGCGGAAGGCAGCCCAGGCCGGTGTACGCGGCGGTGAACGCGCGCTCGTTGGCCTGCGCCAGCCGCCAGAACTCGACGCCCTGCTCCGCCGCCTTGATCAGGATCTTGTCGTCGATGTCAGTGACGTTGCGGACGAAGGTGACCTGGAAGCCGCGATAGGCCAGCCAGCGGCTGAGGATGTCGAAGTTCACGCCGGACCGGATGTGCCCGATGTGCGGAGGCGCCTGCACGGTGGCGCCACACAGGTAGATCGAGACCTTGCCCGGCTGGATGGGGACAAAGTCACGCACGCTGCGTGTGGCGGTGTCGTACAGTCGAATGCTCACGCTTACCAGGTTAGCGGTTTGGGTAGATCTCCTCGTTCCCGATTCGAGCGCTTGTGGATAACTTTGCCGCGGCGGCCCGGGAGATGCGGCCGGGAATGTCGGCCCTGCGGGAGTGGTTGAGCAGTCAGGAAACCTCGCCCAGCAGCTAGCCAGCCTCGCTGACCGGGTCTGAACCTTGAGCATTTACCCACAGGAGCGCCGATGCCGCACGCCGCGCCGATAGACGCCGTCGCCGATGCGGCGGACGCCGGCCACGCGATGCCTGCCGCTCGGTTGAAGTCGGTACTCATCCTCGGTGCGCTGTCGGCGTTCGGGCCGTTGTCGATCGACCTCTATCTGCCGGCGCTGCCGTCGCTCCAGTCGCACTTCCACGCCGCGGCGGACAGCGTGCAGCTGACGCTGACCGCCTGCCTGGGCGGGCTCGCGGTCGGACAGGCGCTCGCCGGACCGCTCTCGGATTCGCTGGGACGACGTAAGCCACTGTTGATCGGTGTAGCGGCGTATGCCCTGGCGTCATTGCTGTGTGCGTTCGCGCCGTCGGTTAGTGCGCTAACGACTGGCCGGCTGATTCAGGGCTTTGCGGGCGCGGCAGGCATAGTGATCGCCCGAGCCGTGGTTCGTGACCTTTACTCCGGGACCGCGATGGTCCGGTTCTTCTCGACGCTGATGCTGGTCAACGGTGTCGCTCCGGTGCTCGCGCCGATCCTCGGCGGCCAGCTGTTGAAGGTGACGGCTTGGCAGGGGCTGTTCGGCGTGCTGGCCGTGATCGGGGCCCTGCTGCTGCTCGCGGTGTTTTTCGGCCTGCCCGAGTCCCTTCCGGTGAGCGCTCGGCGCGCCGCGAGCCTCAGCGACACACGGCGCACGTTCCGCCGGCTGGCAGTCGATCGGCGGTTCGTCGGATACGCGTTCGCCGCCGGGCTGAGCTTCGCGGCGATGTTCGCGTACATCTCGGGCTCGCCGTTCGTGGTCGAGCAGGTGTACCGGCTCAGCCCGCAGCAGTTCTCGTTCATGTTCGGCGCGAACGCACTCGGGTTGATCCTTCTCGGACAGCTCAACGGACGGCTCGCGGGGCGGGTGCGCACGATCGTGCTTCTGCGCGCCGGGCTGGTGCAGTGCGCGGCTGGTGGCGTCGCTCTGCTGCTGGTGACGTTGCTGGAACTGGGCTTCTGGCCGACCGCGGTGTGCCTGTGGTTCGTCGTCGCCTCGATCGGCCTGGTCACGCCGAACGCGACGGCGCTGGCTTTGGCCGACCATGGCGGCAACGCCGGGACGGCCTCGGCGTTCCTCGGGGTGACCCAGTTCCTCATCGGCGCACTCGTCGCGCCGCTTACGGGGCCGCACGGCACATCCGTCTTGGCCAAGACGCTGCCGATGGCGCTGGTGGTGGCGGTGATGGGCGTCGCGGCGCTCGGGGCGCACGCGATCCTCGGTGGCAAACGCGAGGCCGACGTTAAGGCAGCCGATACCGTCCATCAGGCAGCCTGACCGCGAGTCCGTCTGCGAGCAGACCGGTGAGCGCGCGTTCGCGTTGCTCTGCGGCGCGCCACACTGATTCGAACGCTGACTTGTCGATGGGGCCGGTTGCGTCGCGTAATACCGCTAGCAGCCTTCCACGTGCCTGACGATCGGTGCCTGCGTATGTCTGCCCACGGCGCGGTGGGCCGTCGTGCGGCGGCCGACCGAGCGCATGCCAGGTGCAAAGTTCGGTGACCGGGCACTGGCTGCACTTGGGTGTCTTGGCGGTGCAGACCAGGGCGCCGAGTTCCATCGATGCGGCAGCCCAACTCGCGGCGTCCTGCTCGGCTTGCGGAAGCACCATCGTGGCTAACGCGCGCTCGGCTGCGGTAAGCGAATCCGCTGGGAACTCGACGCCCGAGAAGGCGCGGGCGAGAACGCGGCGTACGTTCGTGTCGAGTACCGCAGCGCGGCGTCCGAAGGCGAATGATGCGATGGCCGCGGCGGTGTACTCACCGACGCCTGGCAGTGCCCTGAGTGCGTCGTAGTCATCCGGTACCTCGCCACCATGACGCTCGACGATCGCGGTAGCGGCGGCGTGCAGGCGTAGGGCACGGCGCGGGTAACCGAGGCGGCCCCAGGCGCGTACAGCCTCGCCAGGCTCCTCGGCAGCGAGCGCGGACGGGACAGGCCAGCGTGCGACCCAGGACTCGTACACCGGCAGCACCCGAGCTACCGGGGTCTGCTGGAGCATGAATTCACTGACCATGACGGCCCACGGCCCCGCGTCCTTGGCGCGCCACGGCAGATCCCTGCGGTGGATGGCGAACCAGGCCCGGATTCGCTCGGTGACCTCGTCGGCGGCCGCGGCGTCGAGAGCGGTGGCGTCCAGAGCGGTGGTGTTGCGAGCAGTGCCGTTGCGAGCTGGGGCGTCGAGCGCTGCGGAGCTGGGAGCCGCGGCGCCGAGCGTGGTGCCGACGGCGGTGGTGAACGCGGACGCGAGCTCGGGCACTTGAGCGGCGGCGATGGCTGGCTGACTGGGCATCGGTCCTATGGTCGCATTGTCAAACACGCTTGTGGTGCCAATGCGTCTGACGGTGTCTCGCATGGCATAGGGTGACGTCCCGTGGGATCCTTCCTCCGACCTGTCGGCCCTCAGCAGCCCGCGGTGTACTGGCGGCGTCGGATTTTGGTGCTCGGGATTCCTCTGGTGCTGATCGGGTTCTTGGCGTATGCGTGTTCCGGGTCAGGCGGCGGTGGAGGGAAGGGTGGCGCCAACGCCCACCCGAGTAGTAGTTCCGCGATAATCACACCTGGACCGGTGCCGACCGGGTCCCTGCCGCCGATTAATTCGTATCCTGTGACCGGTCCGACCGGTTCGGGCGCGCCGACGGCGGGTGGCGGAGCCAACGGCGGAGCCGGTGGTGTCGGCGGCACTGGTGGTGTTGGCGGCGGGGCGACCGGTGGCGGCGGATCAGGCGGCTCGGTCGGTGGCGTGCCCGTGGGCTCGACCGGCTGCGTGTTGTCCGTTCAGGTGCAGCTCGACAAGACGTCGTCGAGTGGTCCGCCGACTTACCCGGCAGGGCAGAACCCGATCTTCAACGTGATACTGCGAAACCTCGGCACGGGGAACTGCCGGATCGACGTGTCCGGCAAGGGCGTCGTCGTCACGGTGTCGTCAGTGGCGGACAGCTCGACGGCATGGACGACCGCTACCTGCGCGGGCAACCAGGACTTGCGCGTATTGGGACCCGGCGATGGCTACACCGAACCGGTGAGGTGGAACCGCGAGCAGTCGGTCACCGGCTGCCCGGCCAATCCGCCGACGGTCCGCTCGGGTTCGTACGCGGTGACCGCGATGGTGAGTGGCGTCAACGCGGCCTCGGTGCAGTTCGGGCTTCAGTAGCCTGATCGGCCACGGGATCAGACGTAGCGCTCCAGGATCGAGGACTCGGCGAGCCGGGACAGCCCCTCGCGCACGGTCCGCGCCCTGGTCTCGCCGACGCCGTCAACCGCCTGTAGGTCCGCCACGGAGGCCGCGAGCAGCTTCTGCAGGCCGCCGAAGTGCTCGACCAGCCGGTCAATCACCGCGCCGGGCAACCTTGGGACCTTGGCCAGCAGCCGATATCCGCGGGGGGACGCGGCCGAGTCCAGGCTTTCCGCGCCGCCGGTGAAGCCGAGGGCCTTGGCGACCGTGGCCAGCTCCAGCAGTTCCGCGCGGCTGAGCGCGTCGAGGTCGTGCAGGGTGTCCTCGACGGTGCGGCTGCGCCGGCCGCCCCGTTCGGGCAGATAGTCCCGCGCGACGAGTTCCCGCTCCGGCTCGACCCCGGCGACCAGCTCGTCGAGTTGCAGTTCCAACAGCCTGCCGTCGACGCCGAGCTGCACCACGTAGCCCTCGATCTCGACCGCGATCCGGCGCACCATCTCAAGGCGCTGCGCGACCTGGGCCACGTCGCGCGCGGTGACCAGGTCCTCGATCTCCAGCGCGGAGAGCGTGCCGGCCACCTCGTCGAGCCTGAGCTTGTAGCGTTCGAGGGTGGCCAGGGCCTGGTTCGCCTTGGACAGGATGACCCCGGAGTCTTCGAGCACCGTGCGCTTCTCGTCGTGGTAGAGCGCGATCAGCCGCATCGACTGACTGACCGAGACGACCGGGATACCGGTCTGCCGGTTGACCCGCTCGGCGGTGCGATGGCGGGTTCCGGTCTCCACGGTGGGGATGGCCGGATCGGGCACGAACTGCACTCCGGCGCGCACGATGCGGGAGCAGTCGCGGTCGAGGACCACGCCGCCGTCCATCTTGCACAGCTCGCGAAGCCGGGTCGCGGAGAACTCCACGTCGAGCACGAAGCCGCCGGTGCAGATGCTTTCGACCATCCTGTCGAAGCCGAGCACGATCAGCGCCCCGGTGTTGCCGCGCAGGATCCGCTCCAAGCCGTCGCGCAGCGGGGTGCCGGGGGCGAGCGCCGCCAGGGTGGCGCGCTGCGTCTGGTCCGCGGCGCGTTCGTGGGCAGCCATGGCGCTCCTGCTCGCAGAGTCAGTCGTGGATGCGACGGTCGTCGCAGGGTCGGTGTTCGGTGTGCGGTTCTCGGTAGGTCCTTCGTCGACGGCGCGCTCTCGATGGCGTGCGGTCTTGTGGCTAAGTTTACCGGTTGATCATCTGATGAAGGGTCGCGAGCGCGTCCGCGATGTCTGCGACCTCGACGATCCGCATCCCGTCGGGCACCTTCGGCGTCTCTTCGCCGTCGGCGAGGCGCGGTACCAACGCGATGCGGAATCCGAGCCGGGCCGCCTCGGACAGCCGCCGGGCCAGTCCGGTGACCGGTCGCACCTCGCCGGCGAGCCCTACCTCGCCGAACGCGACGACGGTCGGCGGCAGTGGACTGTCCACGGTGCCCGTGGTCATGGCGAGCGCTACGGCGAGGTCGGCGGCCGGATCGATCAGGCGCACGCCGCCGACCGTCGCCGCGAACACGTCGTGCTTGCCGAGCGGTACGCGTCCGCGGCGTTCGAGTACCGCCATGACCATCGAGACCCGGGACGCGTCGAGGCCGGAGGTGGCGCGGCGTGGCTGCGGGAGGTTGGAGGGAGCGACGAGCGCCTGTACCTCGCACACCAGCGGGCGGCGGCCTTCCAGCGTCACGGTCACGCAGGTTCCCGGCACCGGCTCTGAGCGGCGGGAGAGGAAGAGTCCGGACGGGTCGGCCAGGCCCCTGATACCGGAGTCGTGCATTTCAAAGCAGCCGATCTCGTCGGTCGGGCCGTAGCGGTTCTTCACGGCGCGCACCAGGCGCAGCGGCGAGTGCCGGTCGCCCTCGAACTGGAGCACGACGTCGACCAGGTGTTCCAGGACCCGCGGCCCGGCGATCGAGCCGTCCTTGGTGACGTGCCCGACCAGGATCACGGCGAGGTCGCGTTCCTTCGCGACCCGGATCAGGGCCGCGCTGACCTCGCGCACCTGCGTCACGCCACCGGGAACGCCGTCGATCTCGGCGGAGGCGACGGTCTGCACCGAGTCGAGGATGAGCAGGCTCGGCCGCACCTGCTCGATGTGGCCGAGCACGGCGGCCAGATCGGTCTCGGCGGCGAGGTAGAGGTCTGGCGAGAGGGCGCCGATCCGATCGGCGCGCAGGCGCACCTGCGCCGTGGACTCCTCACCGGTGACGACGAGCACCGGCCGTTCCGGCGTCGCCCCGGCGGCGGCGACCTCGAGCAGCAGCGTGGACTTGCCGACTCCCGGCTCACCGGCGAGCAGGATCACCGCGCCGGGCACGACGCCGCCGCCGAGCACCCGGTCGAGCTCCGGCACGCCGGTCGTGCGGGCCTTGGCGGTCGCGGCGTTGACCTGGTCGATGGGGCGCGCGGGTGCGGTGACCGGACCGGCCTTCGTGGTGCGGGGCTTGGGGATGCCGATCTCCTCGACCGTGCCCCACGCCTGGCATTCCGGGCAGCGACCGACCCACTTGACGGTGGTCGCGCCGCATTCGCCGCAGCGGAAGCCGTCGCGCGGCGCAGCGGAGCGAGTTGATCTCGTGGTGGTCCCCATGGGCAATGACGGTAGCGGGTCGAGGGGACAGTACGGCCGCTGAGACGGTGAACCTGTGGATAACTTGGGAATGGTGGGACTAGAGAGACGATTTATCCGTTTTATCCGGTGTTTTCGCACGAGGTTTCAGCGACTCAGTGGAAGTCGTATCACCTGATGGCTTACCTTGCCTTCCGTGACTGACCGCGAATTGGTTACCGCGCTGCGGGCTGGAGACCGGCTCGCGGCCGGCCAGATCTACGACATATACGGAACGCGACTGTACGCGTACTGTCACGAGCTGCTGGGTGATCACAAGGCAGCCGGTGACGCGTTGCGCGACGCGTTCCTTGTCGCGGTGAATCGCGTCCGTGAGCTGCGTCAACCCGACGAACTCGGCGCCTGGCTCTACGCGTTGACGCGCGCCGAGTGCGAGCGCGTCGGGGTCAGCGAGGAGATCCCCTCGGACGCCGGCGATGCGGCTCGCGGTGATCGGCTCGCCCGCCTAACCCTCGACTGCTACGCGATGCTGGCTCCGGAGACGCGTGAGGTTCTCGACCTGGCGTTCCGGCACCGGCTCGTAGACGGCGACCTTGCGCGAGTGCTCGGGATCACCGAGGAGCACGCGGCCGAGTTGGTGGGCGCGGCGCAGGCGGATCTCGAGCACGCGCTGCTGGTGGTGCTCGCGGCCCGCACCGGCGACCCGAAGTGCCCGGACGCGGCGGAGCTGGGCCGCAGGTTCGACCAGCTCGACGGCCGCGGCGTGGACGCCTGGGTGCAGTCGGCGACGAAGCACATCGAGAAGTGCACCATCTGCAGCGCCACGGTGAAGAACCGCCGGCCGCTGCGGCTTTTCGAGGAGTTGCCGCACTCGTTCATGCCGCCGGGCGTCCGGTCGCGAGTGCTGGAGAGCCTGCGCGACCCGGCGGGCGCGGCGTTCGCGACGCGGATCGCCGAGCGTGCGGGACGGTTCGACGAGAACGGCTTCCCGGTGGGGGGCGGCAAGCACGGCGGTGGAACCTCGGGCCGCAAGTGGGTGCTCCCGGCGGGCTTCGCGGCGGCCGCGGCCGCGGTTGGCGTGCTGCTGTACGTGATGCTGGGCACGCACTCGCCGGCGACCACGCCGACCGCGAACACGGGCGGAACGAGTTCGAGCGCGTCGGCCACGGACAGTTCGAGCCCGCCGGACTTGATGGTGGCGTCGACCCCCTCGGCAAGCGGATCG
>DASUAR010000038.1:0-23768 GCA_035763685.1 Actinocrinis sp.
GTGCCGGTGCGTTCCGCGCGTGCGGTGCCCCAGTCGTAGAGGGCCTGCAAAACCGGCGCCAGGCTCCAGCCCTCCTCGGTGAGCCGGTACTCGACGTGAGCGGGCTTGGCCTGGTAGTCGATCCGCTCGACGAGACCGTCCTGCTGCAGCTCACGCAGGCGCTGAGCGAGCATCTTCTCGCTCATGTCCGGGATGCGTCGGCGCAGCTCGCCGTAGCGATGCACGCCCTCCTTCAGATGCGCCAGGATGACCGGCCGCCACTTGCCGCCGATCACGTCGACCGCCAGCTCCACCGCGCAGTAGTAGCTCTTGTCCATGTCAACCTCTGAAATGTCCGACCATGTGGTCGCCTACCCACCAAAAGGTGCGTACTTGATCGCGGCCGGCCGGGATGCTGGGCTGTGCGTATGGTCACCGAGTACATCAGATACCGCCTGCCTGCGGAGCGCGAGGGCGGCTTCGTCGCAGCGTACGAACGCGCCGCCGAGTCGCTGCGAGCCGCCCCCGAATGCGTCGACTTTGAGTTGAGCCGCTGCACCGAGGAACCCGCCTGCTTCATCCTGCGTATCACCTGGACCTCGGTCGAGGCGCACCTGCAGGGCTTCCGGGGCGGCCCGGTGTTCGGCGCGTTCTTCCAGGCCATCCGCCCCTATGTCGCGGACATCGAGGAAATGCGGCACTACGAGGCCACCGCCGTGCGCGGCGTTGGCGGCTCGGCGCCACCGAGCCTGTACGAATGGGCCGGCGGCACCGAGGCCTTCGTCAAGCTCTGCGATGCGTTCTATCAGCTGGTGACGGCTGACGAACTGCTCGCCCCGCTCTTCGAGGCCATGGACGCCGAGCACGCCCGCTACGTCGCGCTCTGGATCGCGGAGGTCTTCGGCGGCCCGCCGGCCTACTCCCAGAGGCGCGGCGGATACGGCCCGATGGTCGAGCGGCACCTCGATAAGGGCATCACCGAGCCGCAACGGCGCCGTTGGGTGAACCTCATGATGGACGCCGCCGACGAGGTCGGCCTGCCGCAGGACCCTGAGTTCCGTGCCGCCTTCGCCAGCTATCTGGAGTGGGGCACCCGCCTTGCCCTGCACAACTCGCAGCCGGGCGCGGACGTGGTCCGCAGCGCGCCGATGCCCAAGTGGGGCTGGGGAGTGGCGCCGCCGTACCAGGGCTGAGACTGCGACAAAACGGTCAACAATGCCGGTCACGCCGGCCGACGGTTATGGTGTCTCGGTGACCGTGGCGACGACTGGACCGGGGCGGGCCGACATTCCGGCGCGGGAACCTGCCGCTTCGACGCTCAGGCAGCGGGCTGGTGCGCTATTCCCGCTGGATGCCGAAGGCCGCAGCGTACGGTGGCGCATGGCGCTGACCATCGCCTTCGTCTTGGCGGCCGCCGCGCTGTCATTGGCGCGGCAAGGCGGCCCGGGGGCGCTGGACTCGATCTGGGCCGAGGACGGGTCGCATTACCAGTTCACGTTCAACCACGGCACGATTCACACGCTGTTCACGCCGGTCAACGGCTACCTGCTCCTGGTGCAGCGACTCGTCCTCTCGGGGATCGCGCTCTTCCCGATCGGGTGGGCCGCCGCGCTGATGGCGATCGCCGGCGGCCTGGCGAGCTCGGCCTGCGCGGTGCTGGTGTACCACGCTTCGGCCGCGCTCGTGCCGTCCCGTGCGGCCCGGCTGTGTTTCGCGGTGCCGATGGCGATCCTGCCGTTCGGTGAGAGCGAGGTCGGCAATAACGTCGTCAACATCCAGTGGTACCTGATCTACACCGCGTTCTGGATGTCGCTGTGGAATCCGCGCACGCGCGTCAGGCGGGCGCTGGCAGCGGCCGTGCTCTTCGCGGCGGTCGGCAGCGACCCGCTCGCGCTGGCGTTCCTGCCGCTGCTGGCGATTCGGCTGTGGAGCCGCCCGCTGCGCGAATCGCGGTGGCAGCTCGGCGGCGTGGCCGCCGGCGTCCTGTTTCAGGGCATCGGCGTGCTGCGGGGCTCACTCGGCTCCCGGCCTTCGACGCACGACTACAGTGCCGCGTTCGCGTTGCACGGCTATCTGCGCTACGTAACCGGCACCACGTTGGTCAGCTCGCGGGAATTGGCGCACATCGGGATCTCGGGCGCGCTCGCGGTCAAGCTGATCGGACTGCTCGCGGTCCTCGCCTTGGCCGCCGCGGCGCTGCTGCTGGTCAACCGTGCCGCGAACCGCCCGCTCGCGGCGATCTGCGCGGCGTTCAGTCTCGGATTCTTCTGCATCGTCACGATGCAGGGCGGCTTGTACAACGACCGATATGCGGTCCCGCCGCTGCTGCTTCTGATCACCGCGCTCGCGGTGCTGAGCAGTCCGGCCAGTCTGGGCAGTCCGGCCAGTCTGGGCAGCGAGCCCGAGGCGAGCAAGCCAGCCGAGCCGCCCCACGACGCGAGACGGACCGCTGTGCGTGCATACCTCCCGTTGGCGGCCTTGTGCGTCCTCGTCGGCGTCAACGTGGCGGCCAATTACTACGGTGGCAGCCAGGGACGCACGATCGGGCCCTCGTGGAGCAGCCAGCTCGCTGCGGGCCGCGCCGCCTGCCGAATCCCGGGCACCCGCGACGCACATCTACAGACCGCGCCGGTCGGCTGGATCGTCAAGGTCCCATGTTCGCGGCTAAGCGGCTAAGCGGCTAAGCGGCTAATGGGAGCTTCGTCCCGCGCGTCACATCCGGGACGACTCGTGGCCTAGGACCGAAGCCGTCCAAGCGCACGAAGCCCTTGCCCAGCCGCCCCGGTCGTTGCACACGTGCGCGATCATTTTCACGCCCCCAGCGAGCGGCACTGTCGCGTCGCCGCGCACGTACTCGATCCCCATCATGCATTTCAGGCTACGAGGCTCTACTGACAGTTCTCGAACGGATATCCGCTGGCTGCACCCGTCCACAGGTCGCTACGGTGGCCTGCGGAACCTGCACGGGGAGGGGGCGCACGGTGGACGCGGCGAAGGGGAGAACGGCCACGAGAACACTGTGGCGTCCGTGTGGTCCTGAGGAACTGGCGTTGGTGGAGGCGTCGGGGTGGAGGGCGTGGCCGCCGCGGCTGCGCGAGCAGCCGATCTTCTACCCGGTGCTGAATGAGGACTATGCGGTGCGCATCGCCCGGGACTGGAACGTGCCCGCCTCGGGTGTGGGCTATGTGACCCGGTTCGAAGTCGATGCCGGGTTCCTGGAGCGCTACCCGGTGCGGCAGGTCGGGGGCGAGACGATCCTGGAGCTGTGGGTGCCGGCCGAGGAGTTGGAGGAGTTCAACGCGCATATCGTCGGGCTGATCGAGGTCGTGCGCGAATTTCGGCGCGAGCCGTGAGCGCGCCCGCGGTGTCGGTGCTGTTGACCTCGGCGCAGGAGACCAGCACCACCGTGCTGCTGGCCGAGGCGGCGGCACGGCGTGGCATGGAAATCGAGACGCTGACCGGACCGCAGGTGGCCGAGCGCCTGGCCGGGCGCGCGGTGTACTGGTACGGCGGGCCGATCGCCGCCGAGCGGGTCGCGGCACGACTGGATCTCGGCCTGCTCGAACCGCCGGATGATTGGCTGGCCGGCTTGCCCGAGGAGTTTGTTGGGCGGCGGATCGATCTGGCGACCTTGTCTGAAGCGCGGTCGATCACGAGGCCGGTGTTCGTCAAGCCGCCGAGCGAGAAGTCGTTTCCCGCCGCCGTGTACGCCGACGGCACGCGCTTACCCACCTACGGTGACAGCCTCGGTCCGGACACGCCGGTACTTGTGTCCCAGGTGGTCACTTTCGCGGTCGAGTACCGGCTGTTCGTCCTGGACGGCCAGATCGCGGCGGGCGGCCGTTACGCGCGTTATGGGCGGCTGGATGTCGCCTCCCTGGACGCGGACCGGCACGAGCAGGCGGTGCGTGACTTCGCGAACCGCGTGCTGGCCGATTGCGTCGAGACGCTGCCGAGCGCCGTGACCGTGGATGTCGGCCTGATTCAGGATCCGGACACCGGCCGCGAGACTTGGGCGGTGGTCGAGGCCAACATGCCTTGGTTCGCACACTGCTACGCCGCCGACCCTGACCGGGTCTTGGACGTCGTGCTGCGCTCGGCCGGTCCCCGAGCGCTGGTGGCGCAGCGCGATGTCGGGTTCGTGCGCTGCCCGTCCGTCGGCGCGGCGGCGCGGCGCTAACGCTCGTCGCGCCGCCATGGCGACATCACGAGTTCAAGCTCAGTAGTGCGTGCCGAATAGTGACTATTAATGCGACCAGTTAACTGAGGTGCGCTGAGTCAATAACTGTGGGGCTCGTGGCTGCGATCTGGCTTTGCCGCCCCCTCGCGTGGTTCGCCGATAAACCTTCCACCCGGCATGTAAATATGACTTTAGATCACTCGTCCGTATCGGCTATTCCTCGCAAGCGTCCGTAGCCCAATATTGCCGCCCGGCGTTCTACAGCGTGATGGTTCCTAGCAGGACGTCTTGGAGGATACGAAATGCTGAAGAAGACCCTCTGTGTCGTGGGACTGGGCGCCGCGGCGTGCGCAGTGTCCGCAGCGCCTGCGAGCGCCGACACGGGCGCGTTCGGCGGATCGAGCGTGGTGGCGCCTGATCAGAACGGCTTGGTCATCATCGACGCTCCGCTGCTCGACCTGCGCTGCGCCGCTCCCTGGTTCGGCAGTGCCGTGCTCGGTGGCTCGCTGCCGATCGGCATGCAGTCCGTGGTCTGTGACGAGGTCAAGGCACCGGTCTCGCTGTCCCACACGGGGAATGACGGTCTGCTCTAAGGCCTTTCCACGCGCGGGGGCGAGGATCTGCCTTTTTCAGAGCCCTCGCCCCAGCCTTCTCGTTCGTGGGTTGCCACCTGCGCGGCGTGCGCCTCCGCGACAAGAACCGGCGGAAAGTGTATTGGGCTGGATGGGTGAAAGAGGCGCACCTCCGTAACCCGCCGTCGAATAGGCCGGTTGGGTACCCACGAAGAGTTTATTCGTTCACCGAGGAGGGTTCCATGCCCAAGAAGTTCATCGCCGTCGCCGGTGCCGCTGTCGGTCTGATGCTCGCGACCGCCGGCGCCGCGGCTGCCTCCCAGTCGGCGCCCGCAGACGACTCCGGTGCGTTCAACAACCCGCCGCTCTCGTTCCTCGGCGACCAGAACGGTGTGCTTAACGCCGACGCCCCGCTGGTGGACCTGCGCTGCGCCACCCCGTGGTACGGCAGCGCTGTGGCGGGCGGCACCACCCCGCTGCACACGCAGAACGTGGTGTGCAATGACGTCGACGCGCCCATCGAACTGAGCCAGAACGGCCCGCAGGGCGGCCTGCTCTTCTAAGGCGTCCGCACGCGCCTCCTCCAGAGCCTTGATGCGGATCGGCACGGCCCGGTGCCCCGGAAAGCGGCCGGCACCGGGCCGGGTCGAGCCGAGCCCGCATCACGCAGCCGAAGCGTCGTCCCACGCCATGAGAGTCAAGGTCCTGTAATGCCTACCACGGCCCGCCTGACTGTGCTCGCGATCGCCGCGCTCGGCGCCGTCTCCGGCGCCGCGCCCGCGTTCGCCGACGCCCACCCGTCTCTCATCGAGGCACCGATCATCGGTCCGTTGGAGACAGTCGGGGCCTACACTCTCGTAGGCCAAACGCAACAGCACCTCTCCGAGAGCCTGGGTGCGGTACTCCCGGCTTCTGCCGGTTCGCAACTCGCGCCGGCTACCTTGCTGGGCACCAGTTCGCCGCTTCTCAACCTGGAGCCCAAGCCCGCCGGCGTCACCGTCGGAGACGCTCTGCCGTAAGTATGCTCACCGCGAAGCACGAAGCGGCACGCCTCATCGACGAGCTCTAGCCCGCCGCCGCCAGTGCGGCGGCGGGCCCGGCCGCACCGCCGCCGCGGTGGAATCAGCTGACGGACACGGTGATCGCGGCGGTGTGTAAGACGCCTGCGGTCCGGAACTGGATGAACACCCGCCAGTTCCCGCTTTCGGGCATCGCGGTCTGGAAGGTGAGCGTCGGTCCGCCGGCGTCGGCGGTCGCTGCCGCACCTTCGGGGTGCAGGTGCGCGAACGCCAGGTCGCCCTGATGGATCGCGGTCAGGTGCGCATAGGTCTCCAGATACGGCTGGAGATCGTGCACCGGCTGCCCGTTCTTGCTGACTGAGACGGTGAAGGTGCGCGTCATCCCGGCCATGAGCGTGCCGTCCACGGTCACGGTGTAACCGTCGACGCTGGTGCTGGTCGCGGCAGCCGGCAGCGCGGTCGTGGTTGCCGAGCCGGACATGCTCACCGGGGCGGACAGCACGTACGCCTTGAGCGCGCCGCCGGAGTCCTTGACGATGAACGAGGCGTAGACGCGGTAGCTGCCGGGTGCGGACGTGGCCAGCGGCGCGGTCCAGACACCACCTGCGGCCATGCTCGGGTGCACGTGCTGGTAGCCGGTCAGATCCGAGCGGACCAGGTAGAAGTGCATGAGCTTGGTCTGGTCCGGCTCGAACGCGGTGACCGCCATCCCCATCGAATCGAGGATTTCGAAGCGGAACGCCGCAGTGTTCAGGCTGCCCGAGAGCAGTTTGAGGGTGTAGCCGTCCTGCGTCTTGGCGAGGCCACCGCCGCTGGGCATCGGGTCAGCGCTGCTCATCGCCATGCCGGTCATGCCGGTCATGCCGGAGGAGGCGGCGGAAGACGTGCCGGCCGGGCTCATCCCGGAGCCCCCGGCCATCCCGGAGGAACCGGAAGCCGCGGGCGTAGTAGCGGTGGTGGAGGTGCAGGCCGCGAGGGCGAGGCCGAGCAGGGCTGTGAGTGCGGCGGCGCGCAGCCGCCGCGAGATGGAACTGACATGCATGATGAAGAACACTGCTTTCCTGGATGGCGCGCGAGGGCGCATGAACGTGCTGACAAGGCGGATCGCCCATCCCGAACAACCTCGGGACAGGCGCGGCGCCCGTCAGGTCCGTGCCACGCACTCCATCAACAGCAGTTCGCTACCGGTTGCCGCTCCCGGCGGTGCGCGCCAACGGCTCTGAGCGCCTCCCGGCATGCCAGGGACGAAGCGCTCAGACACCGGGGCCATCACCAGGCCCAGGCCGATCAGCGAGAGCAGCGCAATCAGTGCATTGAGATCTTTGCCGGCGGTGGGCACCTGCCCGGACAGGCACAGATCGCCATCGCCCATGGGTGCCATACCCACGCCCACGGCGGCTTGGACCAGCCGGTCGGATGCGGCAGGAGCCGGCGCGGGCGCTGTTTCAGGCTGGGTCATCGAGACCAGCGTCAACCCCGCGCCGTGGCAGCCGGTGACGGGGCTGGCGTACATTCCGTGCATCACCCACAGGCCGAGCAGGACCGCACACGCCAGGACATGCCACATCCATCCGCGTGCCCGGCGATCGATCCGCGCGCCCATGCGCCCCACCTTAACGGTGGCGCCGTGGTGGCGAGATGCTTGAACGAATCGCGTCCGCCACGCGGGAGGGCGTCAGCAACTCGGCTGCGGCAGGTGAGGCGTCGGCTGAAGAACGAGGTCGTGGCCGCTCGGCCCTCGGCGGGCGTCGCGCCGCTGAAGGTCACGCCGTCGGAGACGACCGCACTGCCATCTGGTGCGGGTCACGTGCTCCGGCAGGCCCGCACCTCGAGACCCACTAACTTCCGCTGGACGCGCCCTGCCGGTCCTGGTGCGGCGCGCCGCGATGCACACGCGAACCGACGGTGCGCCCTACCCCGCGCCCGAGCCGTGCATGCAGCGCGAGCAGCAATACCTTGACCGCGACCAGAGCGATGATCGCGTCGGCGGCGAGGTCCTTCCACCGGCCTGACCCGAGCAGGGAGCTGAGCAGCCCGAGGTGGATCACCGCGGCAAGGCCTACCGCCGCGAACCAGCCGATCCGCCGCCACCGACGCCCGCCAGCGCGCTGCACTTGTTCGACGGTGTCTGCACCGCTTGCGCCGCCATCCGAGCCCGGCAGTTCGGAGCAGCGCCATATGACGGCCAGGTCATCGCGCCGCCCGATCTTCGCGATGCGCGCGGCGATCGCGGCCTTGAGTCGCTCGAGCGCCGCCGGATCATCGGCTTCGACCCGCAGCACCAGCGCGTCGTGGTTCGCCTCCAGCCTCCAGGCGCCGTCGGCGAAACGGATCAGCGCGGAGCCCGGCGTCTGCTCGATGTGCTCGACTCGGGGCACTCCGGCCCCGCCGTGTCCGGAGGCGGGCAGGTGCCGCATGCGCTGCATCTGGCCGAGATGGCTGCACAACTGGTCCAGGTAGCGTTGGGCGCGGTCGGTGGCGATGCGTGCCTCGCACGTGGGCATCAGGACTCGTCCTTTCAGATCCGGGTGATGGCCGCGCGCCAGCCGCGCAGCCCGTCGGGCAGGGATGGCAGGGCAGAGGCGACGGTGACCGCGTCGATCGCCTCGATCCGCCACCCGCTTGCGAAAGCCGCTTCGATCTCGTCCGGCGTCACCCGGTGCACCCGTCCGGGACGGCCCGGCGGCTCCTCGGCGAAACAGAGCACGAACAGCCGGCCCCCGGGGTTGAGCGCCGCGGCGAGGCTTTCGACGTAGCAGGCGCGGTCGGGTCCGTGGAAGCCGTGGAAGAGCAGGGAATCGAGCACCACCTCGAACCGCTCGCCCAGATCGCCGAGCTTCAACACGTCGTGGCGCACGAAGCGCGCCGCGAGCCCGCGCTCACCCGCTTTGGCCCTGGCCTGTGTCAGCGCCGCCTCGGACAGATCGACCCCCAGCGCGTCACCGCCGTACACGGCTGCCATCAGCGCATGCTCTCCGGTCCCGCACCCGGCATCGAGCACCCGGCCGCGCACGAGGCCCGCCTCGGCGACAGCGGCAAGCGCCGGCTGCGGACCGGCGATCTCCCACGGCGGCCGGGCCGCGTACAACGCGTCGTAGCCGCCCTCCAGGGCTACTTCAGCAGACGACATGTGGTGCGTGGCCACAGAGCACTCCCTTCGCCGCCCCTGGTTCAGGCGGCTGCGCCAGATTTATCAAGACAGTATGTCTCGCATGGACTCAGAGTGTCACACATACGTCGCGGTGTACACTGTGGGGGTGCCTAAGCTGTGGAACGAGACGATCGCCGCGCATCGCGAGACGGTGCGCGAAACGATCCTGGACGCCGCCTGGCGCCTGGTCGGCGAACACGGGCTGAGCGCGATCACGATGTCGCAGATCGCCGAGCAGGCCGGAATCGGGCGGGCCACGCTCTACAAGTACTTCCCGGACGTCGAATCGATCCTTCTGGCCTGGCACGAGCGTCAGGTCGGGCAGCACCTGACGCAGCTTGCTGCGATCCGCGAGCAGCACACCGATCCGGCCGAGCGACTGCGCGCGGTTCTGACCGGCTACGCGTTCCTCTCCCGCCACCGCGGCGCGCACCCCGGCGACCTGGCCACGTTCCTGCACCGCGGGACCCACCTCGAACCGGCCCAGCAGCACCTACTCGCCCTGGTCACCGGCCTTATGGCCGAGGCCGCGGCCGCTGGCGCGGTCCGCACCGACACCGCCCCCGCCCAACTCGCCTCCTACGCCCTGCACGCCCTGGCCGCAGCTGCCGACCAGCCCGACCAGGACGCCGTCCACCGGCTCATCGACCTCGTCACCGCCGGTCTGCGACCCGCCACCTGACCACCCGGACCACCAGACCAGCGGGGCCGGCGGGGCCGGCAGCAGTGCGCGGCTGGCAAATTGCAGAATTCTTCAAGTTAAGACATGCTGGTGTGACTGATCCGTCGTGCGGTGTGGCCGGTTGCTGGCGGGAGGCGGGAGCGGGTGGATATGCCGGAGTTCGCCGCGGATTTGCGCGGGAAGGTCGTCGCGGCGCTGGCCGAGTTGGACCGCCTGCGCAGCGCGGGCGATGAGGAGGGCGTGCGCTCCTATGAGAACCGGCTGGCGTATCTGCGGCGAATCGCCTCGATCAACGGGGTCGACATCCTGGACCTGCTGGCCGGCGCGGCGGGCGCCGAGGTCATCGGGCCCGAGGGCGTGTAGCTGATGGCGGTGCCGCGGTATCGGGCGAAGACCTGCGCGGGGCGCTCGAGTCTGTCCCAGCAGTCGGGGGTGCTGCGCCGGGCCGGGGTCGTGGCCTCGGCACGGATGGCGCGGGGCGTCGGCACCCGCGCGCTTTGATCTTGTTGTTCGATCGCACTTGTTCGAGGGACGTCGTGATCAGTCTGCTGCGTAAGATCCGTGCGGCGGGGCGGGTGGCCGAGCCGGCCCCGCCACGGCCCGCCCCGCTGCCAGCGCCCGTGGCGCAGCGTGCCCGGGATCTTCGGGGGTCGGCGCAGGTGCGCTGTGTGGACGCGGGCTCGTGCAACGGCTGCGAGATCGAGATCGGTCAGGCGTTCAGCCCGGTGTACGACGCGGAGCGTTACGGGGCGCGGGTGGTGCCCTCGCCGCGTCACGCCGATGTGCTGTTGGTGACCGGCCCGGTGACGGTGAACATGGCTGGGCCGTTGCGCAGCGCCTACGAGGCGATGGCTTCCCCGAGCCTGGTGATCGGGGTCGGGGACTGCGCGATCGACTGTGGGGTGTTCGCCGGCGGATATGGAGTGCACGGGCCGGTCGGCGATGTGGTGCCGGTGGACCTGCAGGTTCCCGGGTGTCCTCCGCGGCCTGATCAGATCGTCGAAGCTCTGCGCCGGGTGACCGGTCGGTGAATCTCGTCGGGAGCGCCCTTGCCGTCGCGGCGGGGTCGGCGGGTGGCGCCGCGCTGGCCGCCGTCGTACTGCCGACCCGCCTGCGGGTGGTGGCGGTCGGCGCGCTGAACGCACTGATGGGCGCGGCGGGGGCGCTGGCCGGGGGCGCGGCGTTGGCCGGGGAGTCCTTCGCCGCTCACCTGCCCGTGCTGTTGCCGCTGGCCGGGGTGTACGTGGGTGTGGATGCCCTGTCGGGGTTGTTCATGGCGGTGGCCGGGGCGGTGGTGCTGGCGGCCGGTGTCTACCAGATCGGCTACGCCCGGCATGCGGGCGGCGGGCGCGGCGCGCAGGCGCTGTGGCCGCTGTTCGCGTTCAGCCTGCTGCTGGTGCCGGCGGCGGCGAGTGTGTCCACGCTGCTGGTCGCGTGGGAGTTGATGGCCGCCTCGTCCCTGTTGCTCGTGGTGTCGGGGCACCGTGGCGGCGGGGATTCCGTGCGCTCGGCCGGGGTGTGGTACGCGGTGATGACGCACCTGGGCCTGGTGGCGATCCTGACCGGCCTCGTCTGGCTGGCCGCCGCGGCGCACAGCGAGACCTTCGCCGGGATCACGGCCTCCGCGCCGGGCTTGTCGCCGCTGGTGCGCGGCGGCGTGTTCGTACTCGTACTGATCGGGTTCGGGTCGAAGGCGGGGGTGGTGCCCCTGCACGCCTGGCTGCCGCGGGCCCATCCGGAGGCGCCCAGCCACGTGTCGGCGCTGATGAGCGCGGCGATGGTGAACCTGGGGGTGTACGGGCTGGTGCGGGTCGGGCTGGACCTGCTGGGCGGCGGGGCGCGCTGGTGGTGGCTGACCGTGCTGATTCTCGGCGCCCTGATGGCGGTGTACGGGATCTTGCAGGCGGCGGTTACCAGCGATCTCAAACGGTTGCTGGCGTATTCGACGGTGGAGAACCTGGGCCTGGTGCTGCTGGGGGTGGGCGCCGCCGGGGCGTTCCACGACTCCGGACACGACGAGCTCGCGGCGTTGGCGCTGGCCGCGGCGTTGCTGCACACGGTGACTCACGCCGCGTTCAAGACGCTGCTGTTCCTGTCCGCCGGCTCGGTACTGCACGCCACCGGGACCCGGGATCTGGACGAACTCGGCGGCCTTCGCACCCGGATGCCGGTAACCAGCGGGTTGTTCGCGCTGGGTGCGCTGGGGGCGGCGGCGCTGCCCGGCGGAGCCGGGTTCCCCTCCGAGTGGCTGCTGTTGCAGTCCCTCATCCACGGCTTGGCGGTGCCGGGGATAACGGTGGTGGTGGTCCTGCCGATCGCGGTCGGCGCGGTGGCCTTGTCGGCGGGACTGGCAGTGGCGACGTTCGTCAAAGCTGTAGGTACCGGGTTTCTGGCCAAGCCCCGTACCCAGGCTGCCGAGCAGGCGCACGAGGCACCGGTATCGATGCTGGTCGGGATGGGTATGGCTGCGCTGGTGTGCGCGGGGTTGGCGCTGCTGCCCGGCGCGGCCGGCGCGGCGCTGCGTCGCGTCGTGGCCGGATCGCTGCCGGGTTCCGGCGCGGCGGTGACCGGCGGGGTCGCGGGTCGGCTGTCCGCGCTCGGCTCGACGCTCTCGCCGCTGTGGGTGGTCGCCGGGACTCTCGCGCTCGTGCTTGTCCTGCGGGGGTTGTTGCGGATGGTGGCGCGGGCGCCGAGCCGGGCGGCGGTGCTGTGGGACTGCGGGGCGCCGCCGCCCACGGCGCGCATGCAGTACACGGCTACCTCGTTCGCCGAACCGCTGCAGCGGGTGTTCGACGAGGTGCTGGCTCCTGAGTCCGACCTGGACGTGACCCCGCACGCCGAGTCCGCGTACCTGGTGGAACGGGTGGCCTACAGCCGGGCGGTGCCCGACCGGATCGAGCACCGCCTCTACAACCCGGTGATCCACACAGTGCGCCGGGCCGGGATGACGGCGCGCGCGCTGGCCAACGGCAGCGTGCACCGCTACCTCGGTTACGGCTTCACCGCCGTGGTGCTCCTGCTCGTGGTGCTGGCGGCGGCCCAGTGAGCGCGGCGGACACGGTGAACCTCTCCTCGGTTCTGCTCTCCGGCGGGCAAGTCGCTCTCGTGCTGGCCGGTGCCCCGCTGCTGGTCGGCCTCATGCGCCAGGTGCGTGCCCGGCTGGACGGGCGTGAGGGAGCCGGGATCTGGCAGCCGTGGCGCGATCTGCGCAAACTGCTGCGCAAGACCCGTATCGCCCCGGAGGGTACGGGGCCCGCGTTCCGCGTCGCGCCGCTGTTGGCCGTGGCCTGTACGGCGATGGCCGCCGCCGTGGTCCCGCTGATCTCCACCCGCACCGGTCTCGGGCCAGGCGCGGATCTGATCGCGGTGGTCGCGCTGTTGACCCTGGCTGCCGCGGCCTTGGCGCTGGCCGGGTTGGACACGGGGACCGCGTTCGGCGGGATGGGCGCGAGCCGCGAGATGACGATCACCGCGCTCGCGGAACCCACGATCCTGATGGCCGTGTTCGCCCTGGGCACGCGGGTCGGCTCGACCAATCTGCCGCAGATCGTGACCGCCGGGGTGCAGCACGGCGGACGGCTGGCCTCCCCGGCGAGCCTGCTGGCCGCCTTCGCGCTCGGCGTGGTGGTGCTCGCGGAGACCGGGCGGCTTCCCGTGGACAATCCGGCCACGCATCTGGAGCTGACCATGGTGCACGAGGCGATGGTCCTGGAGTACGCCGGCCCGGACCTCGCGCTGGTGGAGCTCGGCGCGGCGATGCGCCTGACCGTGCTGCTGGGTCTGTGGGCGAGCCTGTTCGCCCCGTGGGGAATCGCCACCGCGACGGGTCCCGCCGCCCTCGCCCTGGGCCTGGGAGTGCTGGTCGGCAAGCTCGCGTTGCTCGCCGTGCTGCTGGCGGCCGGCGAGGTGTTCATGGCGAAGCTGCGCCTCTTCCGCGTTCCGGAACTGCTCGCCGGCTCGTTCCTGCTCTCCGTGCTGGCCGTGACCGCCTCCTTCTTCCTGACCTGACATGAGCACACCGATGATCCGAATCCCAAGGGGCCGCAGAACCGTGCCCACCTCGAATCAGAGTCCGCCGCGCACCCCGGCGGGGCGGCGATGAACGGCGACGCCGAGCTGCTCGACCTGGCCGCCGGAGCGTTCCTGCTGGCCGCCGTCGGGGTCCTGTGGCGCCGCGACCTGACCGCGCAGACCTCGCTGCTCGCCGTGCAGGGCTTCGCGCTGGCCGCCATCGCCGTGATCCTGGGCGCGGACCAGGCCCACCCCGAGCTGTACGCGGTCGCCGCCGGGGTCGGACTGCTGCGCGGAGCGGTGCTGCCCGCGCTCATGCGCCGCGCCGTCGCCGCGCGCGCCACCGACCGGGAAACCAGGCCCCTGATGAACGTCGGCGCGTCCCTGCTGTCCGCCGCGGTCCTGGTTCTGCTCGCGTACGCCGTCTCCCAGCCGCTGGTGCGCCTGCTGGGCACCGCGTCGGCCCGCGCGCTGCCGATGGGCCTGGCCGTCGCGCTGATCGGCCTGCTGATCTTGGTCACCCGCCGCAAGGCGCTGTCCCAGATCACCGGATTCCTGCTGCTGGACAACGGGATAACCGCGATCGCGTTCCTCGCCGCCGCCGGGGTGCCGCTGCTGGTCGAACTCGGGGTGTCCTTCGACCTGCTGCTCGCCGTGCTGGTCCTGCGGGTACTGACCACCCGCATGCGCGCCCTGTTCGGCGACACCGACCTGGACGACCTGCGGGAGCTGCACGACTAAATGAACACCCTGCTGCTGCTGACCCCGCTGGCCGCCCCGCTGCTGGCCGCCGCGCTCTACGCCGCGTTCGGCTGGCGCCGTGCCACCGCCCACGCCGACACCGCCGCCGCCGCGCTGATCCTGGCCGCCGGGATCGCCCTGGCCGTGCGCGTCATGCGCCACGGTTCGATCGACCTGCTCGGCGGATGGCTGCGCGCCGACCCGCTGGCGGCGTTCATGCTGATGGGTATCGGCACCATCGCCCTGCTGGCGGCTGCCACCTCTCCCGCGTACCTCGCCGCCGCGCACGGCCCGGACGCCGAACCGGGACAGATCACCGCGGCCGCGAACCGCCGCTACGGCGCGCTGGTGGCGTGCTTCCTGGCCGCCATGTCGGCCGGTGCGCTGGCCGGAAACCTCGGCCTGGCCTGGATCGCGATCGAGGCCACCACGATCGTGACCGCGTTCCTGGTCGGGCACACCGGCACCCGCGCCGCCGTGGAGGCCGCCTGGAAGTACACCGTGATCTGCTCGGTCGGCATCGCCCTGGCGCTGCTGGGCATCATCGTGCTCTACGCCGCCGCCCGCCACGCCGGCCTGAGCGAGAGCGCCGCGCTGGACTTCCGCACCCTGGCCGCGCACGCCCACGCCCTGGACCCCGCCGTCACGCGCATGGCCACCGCGCTGATGATCCTGGGGTTCGGCGCCAAAGCCGGGCTCGCCCCGCTGCACGCCTGGCTGCCCGACGCGCACAGCCAGGCCCCCGCCCCGGTCTCCGCCCTGATGTCCGGGGTGCTGCTGCCCGTCGCCTTCATCCAGATCCTGCGCGTCAAGACCATCGCCGACGACGCCCTGGGCGCCGGCTTCACCCGCGCACTGCTGCTGACCATGGGCCTGTCCGCGCTCGCGCTCGCCGCGCTGCTGCTGATCGCGCAACGCGACTACAAACGCATGCTCGCCTACTCCACGATGGAACACATGGGCCTGGTCACCGTCGGCGCCGCGATCGGCAGCCGCCTGGCGATGGCCGCGGTCTTCCTGCACATCGCCGGGCACGGCCTCGCGAAGGCCGTCGCGTTCATCACCAGCGGGCACATCCAGCACGCCGAGCACACCACCCGCATCGACCAGGTCAAGGCCCTCGCCGCCCGCCAACCGGTCGTGGCCGGGATCTTCGCCGCCGCGCTGCTCGCGCTGCTCGGCTTCCCCCCGTTCTCCCTGTTCGCCTCCGAACTCGCCCTGGCCCGCGCCGGATTCGCCGCCGGACTGGGCTGGCCGGTCGCCGCCGCGTTCACCCTGATCCTGATCGCCCTGGCCGCCCTGGTCACCCACACCGCCGCGATGCTGCTCGGCAATCCCGAAGGCGGCGGACGGCCCGCCGCGTCCGACGCCCTGAACCTGACCGCCCGCACCCCGCTGATCACCGCCCTGGTCGCCGTCGGCGCCCTGGGCATCAGCGCGTGGCCGATCAGCAGCCTGATCGCCACTGCCGCGCAGGGTGGTGCCCGGTGACCCACCCGCTGATGGACACCGCGCACGCCTGGAGCGCCGCCGGTCGCCGCCGCATCGCCGTCGACACCGACCCGCGCGACCTGCCCGCCAGCGCGAGCGCCCTGCTGGAGGCCGGATACCGCCTCGCCCTGGCCGGCGCCACCCACGTCGGCGCACAGGACCCGCGCGGCGAATCCATGCACGCCACCTACCTGTTCCTGTCCGGTCCTCCCGACTCACGCATCGAACTGCGCGTCGCCCTGGACCCCGCCGACCCGAGGGTGCCGAGCCTGGCCGCGATCAGCTTCCCCGCGGGCCGCTTCGAACGCGAGATGCACGACCAACACGGCGTGACCCCCACCGGACACCCGCTGCCGCGCCCGCTCGTGCGCCACCCCGCCTGGCCCGAGCACTGGCACCCGATGCGCGCCGACGCCGCGGCGCGCCCCGCGCTGGACCCGAATCCCGACCCGTTCCCGTTCCTGACCGTCGAAGGCCCCGGCGTGTACGAGATCCCGGTCGGACCCGTACACGCCGGACTGATCGAACCCGGACATTTCCGCTTCTCCGTCGTCGGGGAAACCATCCTCAAACTCAAAGCCCGCCTCTGGTACGTCCACAAAGGCATCGAGAAGCTCTTCGAGGGCCGCACCCCCGCGGCCGGCCTGCCCCTGGCCGAGCGGATCAGCGGGGACACCGCCGTCGGACACGCCCTGGCCTACTCCCGCGCGATCGAGGACGCGACAGGGCTCGACGTCCCGGCCACGGCCGAAGCCGCACGTGCCCTGCTGCTGGAACTCGAACGCCTGCACAACCACGCCGCCGACCTCGGCGCCCTGTGCAACGACGTCGGTCACGGCATCCTGAACGCCCACGCCCAACGGGTACGCGAAAGCCTGCTGCGCTTGAACGCCGAAACCACCGGACACCGGCTGCTGCGTGGCGGCATCGTCCCCGGCGGCGTGCGACTGCTCTCGGTCCCCGACCCGCGGCGCCTGCACGCGATCGCCGCGGACCTCGCCGAGATCACCGACCTCGCCCTCGGCCACAGCGTCGTGCGCGACCGGTTCACCGGCACCTCCATCCTGACCCTGGACCAGGCAGCGGACCTCGGCGCCCTGGGCTACGTCGCGCGCGCCTCAGGCCTGAACACCGACGCCCGCCGCCAACACCCCGCACACCCGGACCTGCCCGTGCCGCCCACCGTCCTGCACACCGGCGGCGACGTACTCGCCCGATTCGTCATCCGCGCCGAGGAGTTCCAGGCCTCGGTCCACTACATCGACGAACTCGCCGACCTGCTGCCCGACCACGGGCCGCTCGATTTCCAACCCAGTCCGGCCCCGCCGCCCCGTGCTCCCGCCAGCGGCGTCGGCATCGTCGAGGGCTGGCGCGGCGCCATCGTGCACCGCCTCGAAATCGCCCCCGACGCGACATTGGACCGCGTCAAGATCGTCGACCCCTCCTTCATGAACTGGCCCGCGCTCCCCGTCGCGCTGGCCGGCGCGATCGTGCCCGACTTCCCCCTGACCAATAAGAGCTTCAACCTCTCCTACGCCGGAAACGACCTGTGACCCGCCGCTCCACCGGGCCGCGCGGTGCGGCGGCGGCCCGCAAACCTGTGCCGTTCACGTCCCGTCGCGGCGCGCTCGGACTCGGGCTCGACAAGCGGCCAGACTGTCGCCTGTCTGACACTGCCGGCAGGCTCGGGATTCTGTCGTGAGGGCGTCAGCGGGACCGCTGTTGGAGCCGGTCAACGACGCGCAGCTCGCGACCTAACTGGCCTGGTCACTGCCCGGTGGACGCCTGTAGTTCGGTGAGCAGCCCGCGCCGCTCGACCAGCAGGTCTGTCAGGATCCGGCGCGCGGCCAGCATCAGCTCGGAGACGTCCGCTCCGGCGAGAGCGTAGACCACGGTGGAGCCCTCCCGGGTGGCTGTCACGATCCCGTACCTGCGCAGCACCGCCAGCTGCTGCGAGAGGCTGGACGCCTCGATCTCGATCTCGGCCAGCAGGTCGCGCACCGCCTTGGGGCCTTCGCACAGCAGCTCCAGCACCCGGATGCGCACCGGATGCGCGAGCGTGCGGAAGAACTCCGCCTTCGCCTCATACAGCGGTACCGACACCGCCACTCACCTCTCGTCCCGCTCCGCGCGACACGCCGCGTCCGGCATGGTGGGCCCATCCTCGGCGATCCGCTGCTCCGCCGCCATATCCAGCAGGTAGCGCAGGCGAAGTCCGCACGAGCGCACGCCCGCCCAGTCCCTCGCTCCGCGTGCCCGCTCCAGGTCTCGACGCCCGGTGGCGATCTGCCCGCGCAGTACCGCCGCGAACGTATCCACCACGACCTCCCTGGCTCTGCCGCGCCCATGAACAGATCAATCATCTACGAAACTGAAGAGTTCTTCAACTACAGGTGCTTCCGGCCTACGATCACAGGATGATCTTCGCGTCCTGGGCCGCTTGAGATGTCGGGCGCGCCCCGACGGAGGTGTAGGTATCGCGGGCGTCGTGAGAAACGGATGGGACAATAGTGCGATATGCCACAATACGCGAGCGCCCATGAGCGTCGGAGCGGGAAGCTGCCCATCATGGTGCCGTCGAACCATGGTGGGACAATGAGGCGCGTGTTCCTACGACCCCTTCCGCGTCCGGAAGGTCCGCGCCGTGGTGGATAAGCCTTCGGCAAATGTCAAGCGACACGGGTAGGTATCATTGATGCATTTAAATGTGCTCTCTTGGTACGACGCCTGACCGTGATCGCCGTCTGGGCGGGGGGAGTCAGCGTCTATGAGGAGCTTTACTGGACGGCGACATTCCATGGATAATATAACGCACTTAGCGCTCGGTGAGTTGCTCGGGAAGATCTTGCGAGTAGCCGGTGTCATGCTATTAATGCTAGCTTTTCTGCAAATCCTGATGGCATTGTTTCCGGTTCGGTCTAGTATTTCTTCCCTGTCTCAGGATGCTAAGTCTGGGCGCACAACTGAGGCATCTTACTTTGATGCGAACGGTACGTTGACGGTGCAATGGCGCGCTGACCTCCGCCTGAAGCAGTTCGCACAGGCTATAACAAGTCTGCCAAAAGAGCAGTTCATCTCTTCCTATGTCAGTCAACTGGATAGTGACCTGTCGTCGGGCAGGCATAGTTTCACAATGCGGCACAATGATCCGTCCGCCAAGTGGGGTGGCGTTGCGGTACTTTTCGCACCTGCCTATGTTTCATTTGTTGAGCCGCTGCCTCTCCGGCTGGCAGTAATAGCCGTTTGTCTTGCTGTTCTGGCCCGGATTGCATCTAGACGGAACTCTACTGAAAGCAAGCTGGCTTGGTCATGTTTATGTGTCTGCACCGGTGTTGGTTTCCTGGCTTATTTGTTGGCGGCTGACGGCCAACTGTGGATCCTGCGGCATCGCGCGAGAAGAATTCAGAATCTACTTAACGGTAGCCCGATCATTCGGGTAGCGGGTTGCTCGGCGCTCTTGGCGGTCTCTGCAACCATTCTCGTTAGTGCGAATTTGCTTTAGCCGCGATTCGCCGGTAAGTATTCGTCGCTCTTCGGGTGAGCGGCCTGTCGTGTGATCGCTGGCTGCGGCAGGATTCTGTCGCATGTCCGGGCTGGCGTCGCTCTTAAAGTCCGCATCGTTTTAGCCGCGCTTTTGGTCTGCGGTGGCTGTCATGCGTTTTCTCCCAGCGCGGCGTGTCTCGGCCGGGGTCTGGTAGTCGGCTGAGGAGTGTAGGCGTCGTTCGTTGTAGAGCTTGATCCAGTTCTCGACGCCGCGCCGCGCGGTCGTCGATCAGGCCAGAAGGACGCACCTTGCGCTTGCCGAAAGCTCCATCCGCGCAGTTCAAGCGGCATGATGATATTCGTGCAGGATGCCGCCGAGGCGGTCGTGTCTTCGGATGTCGAGGCAGGCGCTCTCGTCGGGTTTGGTGAACGGCGTGGGCAGCGGGTGTAGTGGTCGGGCGACTCCGCGTCCTTCGAAATGTCCTGACGCACGGCGACCGTCAGCGCACTGAGAATGCGGCGAGTGGTCCGGTAGACAACTGAGAGAGCCACCCCTCGCCGCTGGCGAACCAGCGGCGAGCGCGCGGGGCGTTCGGTCCAACCGACGCAGATCTTATAAACGAGCCCCACAGGCGCCAGCCTGGCGCAACATCAGCACGCAAGCTCTCTAGCAGGGCCGGGCCGCTGCGCGACGCCCGGTCAGGAGGCCGAGCTTGGATCGGACCTCATCGGCGTCGGGGTGGTCGAGTTCGATCAGGATGCTGAGATCCTGCCGGTAAGCACGGTCGGCGGCGATGGGATCCCCGTTCGCTTGATGGGTGTCGCCCATGCGGGCGAGACTGTCGCCTTCGTAGTACCGGTCGCCGAGTTCGCGGTGCAGGGTGAGGGCGCGGCGATAGCTGTCGAGGGCCTCGGCGTAGCGGCCGAGCCGGTGGTAGATGAACCCGAGGCTGTCAAGCGTGCCGGCCTGCCCGTACCGGTTTCCCAGTGCTTCGTGCAGGGCGAGGGCCTGCTGGCACGAGCCGAGCGCCTGCTGGTGGCGCCCGAGCTGGGCTTGGAACCAGCCGACGTTGTTGAGCGCGTTGGCCTGGCCGAACCTGTGCCCGACGGCCCGGAACAGAGCCAGGGCCCGGCTGGCGTGTTCGAGGCCGCGCGCGGGTTCGCCCCGCCGCTCCCACAGGATCGCGATGTTGTTGTGGGCATTGGCCTGTCCGGTCCGGTCGCCGGTGCCGATGCATAGCTCGAGGGTGCGCTCGAGCAGCGCGTGCGCGTCATCGAGGCGGCCCAGGCGTAGGTATGCGCGGGCGAGCTGGCGGTGCGCGAGGGCCTGCGCGCCCGGGTTGTGAAGCCGCGCGGCGGCGGCGAGCGCCGTGCGTGCGACGGCGGCATGGTCGTGCCAGTGTCCCTGCCAGTCGAGGAAGGTCCACAGGGCCCAGGACAACTGCAAGGCGTGGTCGTCCATTCCCACGGCCGCGGCGAGGTGCGCGACGGCCAGCAGCACCGGGCGTTCGGCCGTGAACCAATCCAGCGAGCTGCCGTAGCCGGCTGGTTCTTCCGCGGTGACGCCGGCGCAGGCGGGGGCGAGGACGATCGGATCTCGGTCCTTGTCCAGGTGCCGCTCGGCGGCGAACGCGCTGTGCAGGTAGTGATCGAGGCAACGCCGGATCCCGGCCCGGCGCTGCGCTTCGGGCTCGGTGCTCTGGACGAGGTGGATGGCGTACGCGCGCAGCAGGTCGTGCAGCGTGTAGCGGCCGGGACTGTGCTGATTGATCATGTTGGCGCGCGTGAGCTCGGCGAGCAGCGGCTTGACCTGCGCCCGGGTGCACGCGGCGAGGCTCGCCGCGGCCGCTGTGCTGAGGTCCGGCCCGGGATGCAGGCCGAGCAGGCGAAAGAGCCGTGCGGCCGGCGCGGTGAGTGTGGCGTAGGACCACGAGAACACGGCTCGTACGTCGGCGGCCGGTTCGCCGCCGTCGAACGCGTCGAGGCTGCGCCCAGACTCGTCCAGCTCTCGAGCCACGTCGGCGAGGGCGAATCGGGGGTTGGCCACGGCCCGGGCGGCCACGATCGCCAAGGCGATCGGCAGCCAGCCCGAGGCGGCGACGATGCGTCGCACGGCCTCGGGTTCGGTGACCACGCGGTCCGCGCCGAGCCGGGCGGCCAGCAGCTCGCGGGCCTCCGCCGCTGTCAACGGGCCGAGCGTGAGGATCCCGGCGCCGTCGACCGCGGCCAGGCCGGTCAGCCGGTTGCGGCTAGTCACCAGAACCCCGACCGTATGGCTGCCGGGCAGCAGAGGCCTGATCTGGCCGGCGTCCCGGGCGTTGTCCAGCACGATCAGGATCCTGCGGCCGGCGATCAGGGTGCGGTACAAGGCGGTCTGGGCGTCGAGGTCGGCAGGGATCCGCCCCGGCAGCACGCCGAGAGCGACGAGGAAGCCGCGCACCGCCTCGGCGGGAGTGCGGGTCGCCGGTCGGGAACGAAGCCGTGCAGGTCTGCGTACAACTGCCCGTCGGGAAAGTGCTCGACGAGCCGGTGCGCCGCCTGCAGGACGAGGGTGGTCTTGCCGATCCCGGCCATTCCATCGACCGCCCGGATCATCGTCGCGCCACCCGCGGCGCCCTGCGGATCAGTGCCCTGCGCCAGTGTGATCAGCCACGCGAGTTCGGCGGCGCGACCGGTGAAGTGCGTGGCAGCCGCAGGCAGCTGCCGGGGAACTATCGGCGTGGTCGCGGCCGGCGCCGCGAGCGCCTCGTCGCCGGGCAGCGCGGCGTCGGTCCGCGCCTCGTCGCCCGCCAGAATCCGCTTGTGCAGGGCGCGTAGTTCGGGCCCGGGTTCGATCCCCAGCTCGGCGATCAGGGCTCTGCGTGCCTCCTGGTATGCCGCCAGCGCTTCGGCCCGGCGGCCCGAGTGTGCGAGCGCGAGCATCAACTGGGCGTGCAAGCGCTCGCGCAGCGGGTGTTGTGCGGCCAGCTCCCGCAACGGCTGAACCAGCAGTTCGTGGTGCCCCAGCCACAGGCCGGCTTCGGCCTGGTCCTCGATCACCTGCGCACGCAGCCGCTCCAACCTCGGAACGAACGCATCGCGCAGCATCTGGGACGGAACATCCAGCAGGGGAGTATCGCGCCACAGTGCGACAGCGCTTTCCGCGGCCTCCGAAGCCTGGGCCCACCGCTGGTTCCGCAGCGCTGTGCTGGCCCGCTGGCACAACGCCTCGAACGCGAGCACGTCCACCTCGTCCTCGTCAGCCCGGCACAGGTAGCCGGGCGGATGCGCCGTGATGCGCTGTGCCCACGCAGGCCCGAGGACTTTGCGCAGCCGCCACACGTACGAGCGCACGGTGCCTGCCGCGGCATCGCTGGCGGCGCCGTCGAACACCAGCTCGGCCAGCTCTTCCGACGGCACCACCTGGTTCGCCCGCAGCGCCAGGATCGCGAGTAGTGCACGCTGGCGCGCGGCCGCCACGGTGACCTGCCGCCCCGCCTCGTCGACCACCAGCAGCGGTCCCAAAATCCCCAGCCGCACCACAGCACCGCCTTCCCCGCCGTATCCCGCGCTGGTCGGCGCGCTGTGCGCGGCGGGGCGCAACGCAAGTGCAACCGGCACGCAACAGCGCGGCCGACAGACTAGCCCCGCACACCCCAGCATCAGAACCCAGATGCTGACACGCACCGGCTTCTATACCCGAGGTAACTGGCTAAAGGAGCTCAACCCACATGAGGTTCACGAGACGCAATACCCGCGCCCCCGGCCCGGCGGTAACGGGCTTGGACGCGCCCCGGATCGCCCGAGGGGGCATGTCGCGCCGCCTCGTCGCGCGTCTGACCGCGGCGGTGATGGTCGGCGGCGCGGCCCTACTGTTCACCCCGGCGGCGGCGAACGCGGCCACCCCGCATGACGTCATCTACACCGTGCAGTACCAGGTGGTCAACAAGACGCGGATCGGCGAGTACAGCACCAGCTGGACGACCTGCCTGCATGTCGCGAAGTCCTCGGTCGTTACGCACCCCTCCTGTACGTACAACGTGAGTGTCAGCACCCATGTCGAGGCCTCGGGCGGCGCCAACAGCGAGACGCTCAGCGCCGGCTTCGGCTTCGGCTTCGGCGTCAGTGTGACTTACTCCTACGGGTACGGGATTTCCGTGGACGTGCCAGCGAAGACTGCGGGAAATATCCAGGTGGGCGTCTACTACTGGAAGTGGTCGGGCGAGTTGCAGCAGCGGACCTGCCACACGCCGGGCTCCATCTGCACTGGCTGGGGCAACGTGGCCAAGGTCGCGGTCGAACAGGCGATCTCGCCCGCGGTGCGGTTCGTCACGACGACCAGCTGAGACGAGCCTCGAGCACCACCCGAGTCACGGGCCCCGACCGATCCGCCGGGTCCCGTGACTCGGCTTGAGAGCCGCCTCACACTGATGAGTGCGCCGAGGATGAGGACGGTTACGCCGATCACGCGCAGCCCTGT
>DASUAR010000039.1:0-14652 GCA_035763685.1 Actinocrinis sp.
CGCGGTGTTCAGCGTGGTCTCGATGACCGCGCGGGTGCGCTCCCAGATCTCGGTGGGGTTGTGCTCGACCCAGCCGGCCTGCGGCAGGATCTGCTCGTGCTCGAGCTGGTGCCGGGCGATCTCGTTGCCGCCGTGGTCGAACACCATGAAGCGGGTGCTCGTAGTGCCCTGGTCCACCGCGCCGACGTAGTCAGCCATGGATTGCCGCCTTTCTCAAAGTTCTCACCGCGTTGTGTGGGGCGTTGCGTTGCCGGGTTGCTGCACTTGTACTACGCAGCCCCCTGCTATACGGGCTGACTCTCCCGGACTCGCTGCTCGTTTTCCTCGATGACCGCGTCCGGCTCGGTCGGGCCGGGCAGGAAGCGCCCGATCAGGACCTTGTAAAGGCCGGCGCCGACCAGGCCGCCGATGAGCGGGGCGACGATGGGCACCCAGAAGTACAAGTCGCCGTACTGGTCGCGGAAGGCGGTTCCGTAGCCGGTGAAGAAGGAGGCGAGCCGGGGACCGAAGTCACGCGCCGGGTTGATCGCGTAGCCGGCGTCGGTGCCCCAGGCCATGCCGATGGCGACCACGATCAGGCCGACGACGACCGGGGCCATGTTCGCCAGCGGCGAGCTGTTGCGCAGGTCGGTGACGGCGAGGATGAGGAACAGCAGGATCGCGGTGCCGATGACCTGGTCCCGGAAGCCGCCCCACAGGTGCACCGGCAGCGCGCCGTTGCCCGGCAGGGTGGAGAAGACGCCCTGGGTCTTGATGGTGTGGCCGGGGTCGAGCTTGCCGAGCACCTCGGTGTAGTTCCAGCGCACCAGCAGCGCGGCGACGAAGGCGCCGAGGGTCTGAGCGAGGGAGTAAGGCAGTACCTTGCGCCAGGAGAAGCCGCCGAAGGCCGCCAGGGCCACGGTGACCGCCGGGTTCAGGTGCGCCCCGCTGATCCGGCCGGCGACGTAGACGCCGAGGACGACGCCGAGGCCCCAGGCCCAGGCGATGCTGTCGTGGTTGCCGATACCGCCGGCGACGACCTGAGCGACGACGCCGACGCCGATCAGGATGAGGATAAGCGTGCCGGCGAACTCGGCAGCCAGTTCGCCCAGGAGCCCTTTGGCCCGCAGCCTTCCCACCATGTCTCCTCCTTGAGACGCACGCGCATTTGAAACAACACGCTGAGATAACACAGGCGCTCCGCGGCGGGAGCACGAGCTGGACCGGCGATCGGGCAGTGGTGGAGGTTCGCTCGAAGGCCGATAGCCGTGAAACTAGGTGGGCCGAACGACCCAGTCAACGTACGTCGTTCGACATTGCCGAACTCTGGTCACTTGAGGCGTGGTGAAGTACCGTTTCGCAGCATGGCGGCAACCCGTGTGGCGCGCTCCTGTCGGCAGTCTCGGCGGGAGCCGCATTGTGACGCGGCCCTGCCATTCGACATAGTCGAACCCCGGCCGACCGGCTACCATCTCTGCCATGCCGGGACCCGTGCAGTCGATCGAACGCGCAGCCGCCATCCTGCGGCTGCTGGCCCGCGGTTCCGGGCGCCTCGGCGTCGGCGAGATAGCCACCTCACTCGGCCTGGCGAAGGGCACCACCCACGGCATCCTGCGCACCTTGCAGGGCGTCGGCTTCGTGGAGCAGGACAAGGCCAGCGGCAAGTATCAGCTCGGCGCGACGCTGCTGCACCTCGGCACCAGCTACCTGGATGTCAACGACCTGCGTTCGCGCGCGATCAACTGGGCCGACGCGCTGGCCTCGCGCAGCGGGGAGGCGGTGCGGATCGGCACCCCGCTGGACGGAAAAGTCCTGGTGGTGCATCACGTCTTCCGGCCGGACGACTCGCTGCAGACGCTGGACGTCGGCGCGCTGATGCCGGTACACGCCACCGCGCTGGGCAAGGTGCTGCTGGCCTACGACGCGGACGTGGCCTCGCAGATCAAGGACGACGAGCTGGAGTGGTTCACCCGCCGCACCCTGGTGACCGCCGACACGCTGAGCCGGGCCATCGCGCAGGTGCGCGAGCTTGGCTGGGCCGTGGAGGTGGAGGAGTTCACCACCGGCCAGGCCTCGATCGCGGCGCCGATCCGCGGTTACGGCGGCCTGGTGGTCGGGGCGATCAGCATCGCCGGGGCGGTGGAACGGCTGTGCCCGATCGCGGATCGGGCGGATCCCGGGCTGGTGGCCTTCGTGCAGAACGCGGCGCGGGCGATCTCGAGGGACTTGGGCGCCGGACGCTGGTGACGGACCAGATCACACAGCCATCGAGCAACGGCATCGGGCATCGAAAGGGTCAGCCATGGTCGCGCAGTATGTGATGTCCATCGACCAGGGCACCGGCTCGACCCGCGCGATCCTGTTCGACCAGGGCGGCCGGCTGGTGTCGGTGGCGCAGCGCGAGCACCGGCAGTTCTACCCTCGGCCCGGCTGGGTCGAGCACGACGCCATGGAGATCTGGCGCAACCTCGAACACGTCGCCCGCGAATCGCTGCACCGGGTCGGGGCCGGCGCCGACCAGGTGGCCGCGATCGGCATCGCCAACCAGCGGGAGACCTCCGTCCTGTGGGACCGGCGCACCGGTATGCCGATCGGCCGGGCCGTGGTCTGGCAGGACACCCGCACGGACGAACTGGTCGCCGAGTTCGCCCAGCGCCCGGACGCCGACGTCGTGCTTGAACGCACCGGCCTGCCGCTGGCGACGTACTTCTCCGCGCCGCGCATCCGCTGGCTGCTCGACCACACCCCGGGCCTCTACGAGCGGGCCGAGCGCGGCGACGTGCTGTTCGGCACCATGGAGAGCTGGGTGGTGTGGAACCTGACCGGCGGCGTCGACGGCGGCGTGCACGTCACCGACGTGACCAACGCAAGCAGAACGCTGCTGATGGATCTGCGAACCCTGCAATGGGACAAGGAACTGCTGGACTTCTTCGGCGTTCCGGCCGCGATGCTGCCCGAGATCCGCTCCTCGGCGGAGGTCTACGGCACGGCGAAACGCGCGGTGCGCGGCGTGCGGATCGCGGCGGCGCTCGGCGACCAGCAGGCGGCGCTGTTCGGCCAGACCTGCTTCGCCCGCGGCGAGGCGAAGTGCACGTACGGCACCGGCAGCTTCCTGCTGCTCAACACCGGCGACACCCCGGTGCGCTCGACCCACGGCCTGCTGACCACCGTCGGCTACCGGATCGGGGAGGAACCCGCCGCGTACGCGCTGGAGGGCTCGATCGCGATAACCGGCGCGCTCGTGCAGTGGTTTCGCGACAACCTCGGCCTGATCTCCAGCGCCCCGGAGATCGAGACGCTGGCGCGCACGGTCGAGGACAACGGGGGCTGCTACATCGTGCCGGCTTTCTCCGGCCTCTACGCGCCGCACTGGCACAGCAGCGCGCGCGGCATCATCGTCGGTCTGACCTCGTACATCACCAAGGGACACCTGGCCCGCGCGGTGCTTGAGGCCACCGGCTGGCAGACCCGCGAGGTGGTCGACGCGATGAACGCCGACTCAGGGCTCGAACTGACCACGCTGAAGGTGGACGGCGGGATGACCGCCGACAACCTGCTGATGCAGTTCCTCGCGGACGTGCTCGACGCCCCGGTGGTGCGCCCGATGATCGCCGAGACGGTCTCCCTCGGCGCGGCCTACGCGGCGGGTCTGGCGGTCGGGTACTGGCCGGATCTCGAGGGCCTGCGCCGCAACTGGCACCGGGCGGCGCAGTGGCTCCCGGCGATGGACCCGGCGCGCCGCGAGAGCGAGTACGCGAACTGGCGGCGCGCCGTCGAGCGGACCTTCGACTGGGTGCAGCCCAATCACCCTGCCAGCTGATCCGCCGGGGCCGCCGGTCCGTCCAGGTCGCCGGCCGGCAGCGGCGTGGTCAGGGCGTTCGACTTCGGGATCGTCTCGCCGCGGAAGAATCCGGGCCGCACGAACCGGTAGATCAGCATCAGCGGGATGCCGAGGACGAGCGCGCCGATGCCGGTGAGGAACACCCCGCCGATCGCCCAGTGCGGCGAGAACGGCAGCGTCCAGTACGTGCTGCCGTAGTCAGGCGCCCAGAAGACGTGGCAGGCGTAGCCGAAGAACGCGAACAGGATCAGCGCGCCGAGCAGCGGTAGCACGCAGCGCAGCCACAGGGTTCTGCCGAACTGGCGGCCGCGGCGCACCAGCGGGAGGTAGTACCAGAAGCAGGCCAGTCCGGTCAGGCCGTAGTAGAAGGCGATGGCCAGGCCGAGCGAGAGGATCGAGTCGCCCAGCACATTGTTGCTGATCTTGGTCAGCGCCGCGTAGAACGCGATCGAGGCCAGCCCCATGCCGATGGTGGACCACGTCGGGGTCTGGAACCGCGGATGCACCCGGCCGAACCGCGAGGGGATCGCCTTGTGCGAGGCCATCGAGAGCGAGGTGCGCGCGGTCGGCATGATCGTGGTCTGCGTCGAGGCGGAAGCCGAGGTGAGCACCATGAAGACCAGCAGCTTGCTGAGGAACCAGCCGAATCCGGCCGATCCGAAGACCGAGGCGCCCAGGCCGGAGAGCACGTCGCCGGAGTTGTCCGGGTTCGCCAGCCCCGAGCCCTTGGCGCCGACGCCGGCGAAGGCCTGCGCCGCGACGGTGACCAGCGCGTAGGTCACCAGCAGCAGGATGGTGGAGAGCACGGCCGCGCGGCCCGGCGTCTTCGCGCTGTCCTTGGTCTCCTCGTTGATGGACACCGCGGTGTCCCAGCCCCAGTAGATGAAGACGGCGAGCAGCAGGCCCGAGGTGAGGGCGGAGAACGAGCCGATGTCGAACGGGTTGAACCAGGACGCTGCGATGTGAATCGATCCGGCCGGCGCGCTGCCGCCGTACACCTTCGCCAGCGCCACGATGGAGAGCACCAGCAGCATCAGCAGCTCGACGGTGAGCAGGACCCGTTGCAGCCAGACCGAGACCTCGATGCCGATATAGCAGATCACGGTCATCACCACGATCCACACGATCCCGGCGACCTCGGTCCAGCCCGGGCTCGCGGCCAGGCCGTTCGCGCCGACCAGCTGGAAGCCGTAGCCGCCGGCGATCTGGGCGAGGTTCGCCATCACGATGATGTCGGCGGCGATGATGGCCCAGCCGCCGAGCCAGCCGGTGCGCGGGCCGAAGGTGCGGGCGCCCCAGGTGAACGTGGTGCCGCAGTCCGGGTCGGCCTCGTTGAGCCCCTGGTAGCCGAAGGCGATGAGGAACATCGGGACGAACGCGAGGATCATCACGATCGGCGACTGGAGCCCGACCGCGGCGACCACGAAACCGAGCGTGGCGGCGAGGCTGTAAGCGGGCGCGACCGAGGCCGTGCCGATCACGATGCTGGAGACCAGCCCGAGCGCGCCCTGTCGCAGTCCCTTGCGCCCGGCTTCTCCGGGTCCGGCGGATACCCGGTCGCGGTCTCCGGTGGTCCCCGCTGTCATCTCGGCCATGGGGCGGCTCCCTCAAGTGTCTAGGACGTGGGCCGTGACTTGTCGCAAGTCAGGGTTTGTGCCTGCACATGCAGAGAATCGCTCCAGTAACAGCCGTTCACAAGCCCACCGCGCCGGCCGGTCCGATCAGCCGGCCGACGGGCCCTCGGCCGCGGGCTCCGGCGGCGCCGCGGGCGCTGGCTGTGGTTCGGGCGCCGGCTGCTGTGGTGCGGCTTGCGGCGCCGGTTGCGCGCCCGGCCAAGCGTGGACGTAGCTGGCGCCGCCAGGTTGCGCAGCCTCCGCCTCGGACTGGGGCCCACGCGGGGTGACCAGGAACGAAAGCGCCAGGTAGGCCGCGGTGCACCAGATCGCGCCCGCGACAAGGGCGCCGATGGTGCTGTAGGTCAAGCCGACCTGGGTGGCGAAGCCGAGCGAACCGAGGCCGGAGGAACCGGACAGCGCGGCCTCGCCGAGCAGTGTGACCACGAGTCCTGCGATCGCGCCGAACACCGCGGCCCGCCAGGCCTGGATCGGGGTGAACGCGGCCGGATTGACGACCCTGCGGCGGGTGCGAACCAGGAACCACGGCAGCAGCGAGCCGATGACGGCGGCCAGGATCAGGAGGTAGATCAGCCAGGGACGGCTGTTGCCGAAAAGGCCGATCTTGTCAGCGGGCAGGCCGCCCAGTCCAAAGACCGAACCGTCGGCCAAGGTGACGCAGAAACCGGTCAGCGCGCCGCCGATCATCAGGTTCGGCAGCAGCAGCACCGCGGCGATCGCCTGCGCCGCCTTCTCGCGACCGGTCGAGCCGTCCGCGGTCAGCACTTCGTATTCGACCCAGGCCAGCACCACCAGCCCGGCGAGCAGGCCGACCGCGCGCAGCTGGGTCCAGGCGATTCTCGCGCTGCCGCGCCACGGCGCTATCAGCTTCCTGACCCACTCGCCGCCCGGGTCGGCGACCGGACGGCGCGCGACCGTGGTCAGTCGGCCGAGCAGGAACGCGGCGAACGCGATGAGCAGCGGGCCGAAGAACACCCAGCCGGGCGAGACGCCGATCGAGGAGTGCAGGCCGCCGGTGGAACCGCTCGCCGCGCCGAGCGTGAGCGCCGCGCCCGAGTCTCCGCTCGCGGTACCGCTGCCGCTGCCGCCACCGCCGAACGGATCGGTTCCGCCGTTGCCGAACGGGTTGGTGCCGCCGGGCACTGTCAGCGGGTTGGCGCGGCTCCCGGTGATCGAGCCGACCAGGTTGAACACGTCCGAGGCGTTGCTGACCAGGGCTAGCACGAGCAGCACCAGGCTCACTGCGAGCGCCGGCAGCGCAGAGCGGGCCACCAACTGGAGCGGCGAGGCGCTGGGCGACCCGGCCTCGCTGCGCCGCCCGCGCCGCATCCAGAGGAAGAAGAGCAGGAGGGTGACGGTCCAGGCGGTCAGACTGAGGGTCAGATTCAGGTTCAGGCTGAAGCTGAGGCCGCCGAGGCTCGAGTCGTTCGACGCGGCGCTGCCGACAGCCAGGTTCGCCGGGGCACCGAGCGCCCCGGCGACGAGGATCACGGCGCTGGTGAACCAGTCGTGGAAGCCGCCGTGGCCGGCCGGGCTGCTCAGCCAGGCGAGGCCGACCACTACGCCGAACACCAGGAGCAGCACTGCGAGCAGCGGAAGGAGCGCGTCGCGGACTGCGGCGAGCAGGTCGGCGCGACCGAGCAGCGCCGGACGGAAAAGCGGAATCGGTGCGGAAGCCCCGGCGGGCGGCGCAGCGTAGACCGGCGGGGCCTGGTACGTGGGAGTCGCCGGAGGGTCGAGAGCAGGTTCTTGGCCGGGCGGCTCGTGACTGGACGGCTCGTGGCTGGGCGGCTCGTGGCTGGGCGGCGTGAGGGCGGTCCCGCAATGGCTGCACGCCGTCGCGCCCTCCGGCACGGATTCGCCGCAATGCGGGCAAGTAGCCACGTTTCCCCCACAATCGAAGAGCCTTGAATCGTATTTGGCCGCTTGTTCTTACCGGCTCGGATCGGCGCTGTCAAAGGTGATCCGGCATTTGTCGGAGGTCTGGCGCACACTGGCGGTATGTGCAGAAGCATCAAGACCCTTCGCCCGCCGATGACGCCAGAGGTCGGCGAGGAAGACGTTCATGCCGCGGCGCTGCAATACGTCCGCAAGATCTCCGGCTTCCGGGCACCCGCCGCGCACAACCGCGCCGCGTTCGACGAGGCGGTCGAGGCGATCGCCGCGGCCACCGCGCGGCTGCTGGATTCGCTGGAGGTGCGCGGTTCGACGAGCCACGCGGCGGCGGCGCGGTGAATCGTCAGGCCGGAACTCCCCAGCCCTGAACCGCTCAGGCCGAGCCGGTCACCATTCCCAATAGAACCCGACGACGGCGTGCTCGACGCCGCCCTCGAGGAAGCGGTGCGCCTCGTTCGCCGCGTTGAGCGTCACCGGTTCGCGGTGCGTGATGGAGCTGTTCATCACGCCGTTCCACTCCGCCCACCACAGCTTGGACGGCACCATGTCCGGGTGGAAGTGGATCCACAGCAGGAACTTGTCCACCTTGCGGCGGAACACCCGCCGCATCTCGGTCGGCGGCGCCTCCTCGTACCGGAAGGTGGTCGTGTAGTTGAGCACCGCCGTCGCCCCGAGCGGCAGCGGGCGCTCAAGCAGGATGTCGATCGAGTGGTACACGTTGCCGTCCCGCGCGCGCAGCTGGTAGGGCAGGCCGGGGACGCCGCCGGTCTGTACATCGAGCGTCAGCATGTTCGTGTCGACCATGTACGTGTACCGGTCGAGGCCGTCCTCGGTCGCCTCGATGATCTGATCGCTGCGGTGCTGAATCGGCAGGCCGTCCGAGCCGAGGTAGTGGTACTCGCGCAGATCCACGGTGCGGTGGCGGGCCGGGGGCGCGTCGAAAATCGGAAGGTCGGTCTCCTGCGCGTCGCCGCGCACGTAGCGGATGGTCGAGGAGCCCGCGTGCAGGAACCGCAGCCGGTCCGCGTCGTCGGGGGCTATGTCGAACGCGTCCACGAACCAGCTGAGCGTGGCGCTGCTCAAGATCGTGTCGGGGCTGTTGCCGGCCAGCGCCCGGGAAATCCTGCCGCGCAGCTTCACCGGATCCTGGTCCGCGTCCTCGGATCCGCGCTCGCCCAGGGTGCGGGCGATCACCTCGCTGATCGCGTCGACCGCGCTCTTTCCCGGGACCAGCAGTGTGCGCCACTGCGTGCGATATCGGCCCGGCCTGGTCAGCAGGTCGTAGAGATAACTGCTCGCCGCGGCGGCCGGAGTCGGACTGCGGATCGCACCGGGGGCTCCCGGGCCCCGGCCGCCGTTTGCGCCCACTGCCCCGGCGCCGCCCGCAGCCGACCCGGCGGCGACCTCGACCGGGCGGCGGCGCCGCTCCTCGATCGCGTCACGCGCGGCGGCGAAGGCGAGCCGTTCCGCGCTGTCCGCGCCGAGCAGTACCACGATGACGTCGAGTTTGTCCGGCGGGGGCAGCACCTTGCCGGAGAAATAGCCGCCGATCACGCCGTGCGCGTATCCGGTTTTCTCGGCCAGATAGCGATAAGAAAGCAGGGCGTCGCTGCGGCGCCGCGCATATCTGCGGCGCAGTCGGCGCAGCGAATCGCCGAGGTCCTCAAGGGTCTCCAGATTCCGGAGCCCCAGGTCCTCGGGAAAGGAGGCGCCGCCGCCCAGCCGATCCATTTGCCGCCCTGTCCGTGAACTGACGTAACGCTCCGTCAGGGTAACCGCCGTCAGCGGAAATCGCGGTCCGGGAGCGGTCTTTGACCGGACTCCGCCAATTGGGTGACCAAGTCTGCCGATTTCGGCCGTCCGTGTCCGCCGCTGTCCGACCGTGTCCGATGCCACGGCCGTTCCCGGCCTGACCCATGCCACTGTAGGACCCGCGTGAGGCATCGCAAGCGGCCGGAAGGGTCGCCACCTGCCACTGCGCAGGCACCGTATCGAGTACGCAGAGTGGCGGATGACCGAGTTCCGATTTCCCCCGGTGCTGAGCACGGCCGCCTGGGACACCGAGATCGACGCCCCGCACGGGGCGGCGGCCGGCGAGGGCGGCGGGCTCGGGGGTTCGGCGCGCGGCGGTCCGCACCTGGATTTCGGCAGGGTCGAACACGTGGAGTTCGGCGTGCTGGCCAGGGCGCTGCTGCTGCTCGACGCGGCCGTCGCGGCCGGGGTGGGCGCGACGGTGACGTTGCCCGCGCATGAAGTGGAGCAGCTGGAACAGGGCGGGCGGAACCTGCCGGAGCGGGACGCGCGGTCGGGCGGCGCGGATCTTGACTCCTGGTCTCGCGCGCGACGCACGAGGCACCGGGCCGGCAGACGTGGCCAGGC
The DNA here is from genome assembly GCA_035763685.1 of Actinocrinis sp. Lineage (GTDB taxonomy): Bacteria > Actinomycetota > Actinomycetes > Streptomycetales > Catenulisporaceae > Actinocrinis. Next base: position 9,730 of record DASUAR010000039.1, read on the forward strand.
TCGGGCCTTCATGCGGCAGGCCGGTTTCCGGGAGGCGCCGCACTGGCCGGTGGATGCCGTGCGAGTGCGCGATACCGGGGCCGCGGAACAAGCGGGACAAGGGGAGGAATCCGATGAGACACCGTCCGGGGATCTGGCGGGCGGCCGAGATGATCAAGCCGTCGAGCCGGTGGGCGACCGGCGCAGGCTGCTGCCGTTACAGTGGCTTCAGCCGGTGGAGGGCGCGGGCCTACGCGGCGCCGCGCGGTACATCGCCCTTGAGCAGGGACTCAGTGACCTCGGCCTCTCGGCCGCCGACGCACGCGCGATCAGTGAGACGGTCCTGGCCGAGCTGATCCACGACGCGGCCGAGCTGGCCGCGTCGCGAGGCTCCGGCCGGCCACGCGTGCTCGTCGGCGGCCAGTTGTACGACCGCGGCTTGCCGCCGTGGCCGAGCGATCCGTTCGCCAAGCCCGCGTTCACCGGCAGCGCCTTCGGTGACGCGGCGTTCGGCGACGCCGCGCTGGGATCCGGCTGGCCGCCGGACGCGCGGCACGGGGCGAGCCGGGTGCTGCACCTGGTGGCCGGCGGCAGCGGCGCTCCCGAGACCCTGTTCGAGGCGACCGTGCCGATCGGTCCGCGCTTCACCGCGCCCACCGGCCACTGGAGCGGTCACCCGGCGCTGCACCGGCCGCACCGGCTCGGCTGGCTCGGTTGCGGGCTCGATGCACGGCCAGGACTCACAGACGCGGATCGTGCGGCGTTCACCGCGGCGATCTCCCGCACCCACGGCGGCCTCGGCATCTCCGGTACCCGAACGTCCGGGGTCGTCGTGACAATCTCGGCCGGCCGGATCGACGCCGGGCCGCAGTCGACCGGCAACCTACGCGAATCGGTGCGCCAGGCGCTGGACTTCCTGGCGCAGGGCACCGAGCGCGCGGCGGTCGCGGCGGTATTCCCGGATCTCACCTGGCAGGTACTGGAGTCGTGCGTTTCAGGAGGGGAAGCGCACGGCGCCGGTGCCGCCGGTGAGGCAGCGGAAGCGGAGAAGGCCGGAGCGGAGAAGGGCGGACCGGAGAAACGCGGCACCGGGAAAGCCGCCGAAAAGGGCGGCAAGAACGGCAAGCACGCGGCGGGCGCCATGCTGGTGGTCGGCGCGCAGGGCCGCCAGCTCTGGCACGGCGGTTCGGCTCCGGAGCGCGCCGCTTTGGAGTTGCTCACCGACGTCGGCGGCGTGGCGCTGGTAGGCGAGGTCCGCGAGCGGTGGCTCGCCGCGGGCGGATCGGCCGAGGAGTTCGACCGCTTCTCGCGCGACCGCAAGCACCTGGTCACCGTCGAGGGCGAGAGCCTGATCCTGCTGCTCTCGCCGCTGCACGTGCTCAGCACGCTGACCGACGCGTCGCAACGCGAGCTGAGCGCGGAGGCGTCCCGCAACAACGGTCAAGGCGTGCGCCGCGGCATGTTCCGCACGCCCACGCTCGCCGTGACGAACCGCTGGCTCGACGTCGGCCAGCTGCTCGACGGCACGATCGGGTTCGACGTGGCGGCGTTCACCTTGGCCCGCGCGGTCCAGGCGGAACTCGCCGCGCTGCCGCCGAGCCGCAGCCCGGTGGTGGTCGCGCAGACACACACCTGCCCGCCGCGTCTGGCCAGCCGGCTGAGCGAATGCCTGGCGCTGGGCGATCGCGCGTATCCGGCCGGCTCCGAGCTGGATCGCGGCGGCTGGCCGACGGCCGGCGACGTGCCCGGTGAGGCCCGGGTCGTGCTGTGCGCGGATCTGGTCCTCACCGAGAACACGGTGCGGCGCGCGGTCGCCGACATCGCCGCGCACGCCGAGCCCGTGGTCATCGCGTGCGTGGTCGACGCGCGGGTCAACCGAGGGCGGATCAGTGTACTGAATCGGGAGATCCCGGTCGTCGCGCTGGCCGAGATCGACCTCGAGGCCGGCCAGGCCGAGCAGTCGGAGCGGCTGGGCCGGATGCACCGCCTTCAGGCTCTGGTGCCCGGCGTGGGCGCGCCGCCCGCGATCGTCGACATCGACCCGGTCTCGCTGCGCCCGGCGCCGGCCCGCGCGCCGGAGCGGCTGCCGATGAGCGAGGAGGAGCTGCTGTACTGGTGCGCCCCGCAGCCCGAGTCCCCCGCCGGGGCGCTGCGGATCGGGCACATCGAGTACGCGCGGCGGATGCACGCGAGCGCCGCGATCGATCTGGACCGGATGTTCCGCCGCGACGATGCCCGCACGCGGATCACCGACGTCCTGGTCGACTCGATCCAGCGCGGGCTCGCCCGAGTGCAGCACCGCGCCGATCCGGGACGGTCCGAGGACCCGATCCAGATCTGGTATCCCGGCGAGGCGCGATCGAACGCTGGACTGCTCGCGCACGCGGCGTGGTCGCGGCTGTCCGAGGCCGGCCACCGCGTCAGCGCGCCGATCGGCATCCTGTACCCCAGCCACGGCGCGGCCTGGCCGAACGGCTCATCCGGCAAGGAGCAGCCGGCCCGCCCCCGCACGCTGTTGATCCTGGACTACGCGGCTCGCAGCGGCCGCACCCTGCAAGAGCTGATCCGGCACGCCGTGCGAGTCGGTGCCGAGCGGATCGTCGCGGTGGTGCTGCTGGATCTGCTGCCGGAGCACGACAGCGGGATGCTCGCGTCGCTGAGCGCTCTCTGCGCCGAACCGAGTTCGGCGCGGGCGACGCGCGGTTCCGATGTCCCGGTCGCGGTGCGGTTCATCAGCGCGACCAGCATCGGCGGACTGAGCGCGCATGAATGCAGCCTGTGCGCCACCCGCGAGAAGTACGCGGACGTCAGCGAGGCGCCACTGCGGCTACGACGACACGTCGACCGGCTGCACGAGCTGCTGCGCGCGCGTCGCCGCGACGAGCTGTTCGAGAGCGCGCCGGCCGACCTGTTCGGGGTGCCGCTGCTCGGCGACGACGCGATCGACTATCTGCGGTGGCGCGGGCTGCTGCGCCGGGCGCTGCATGACACCGGGGCGCGCCAGGAGGTGCTGGACCGGATCGCCGCGCTCAATGAAGCCTCGCCGGATTCGGTCTGGGGCCGGCGCGGGCTGATCCGTCTGCTGGCCGCCGAGCACGGCTGGCTGAAGCTGCCGCCGCTGCGTTTCGGCGCGGCGCGAACGCAGTTGGCGCGTTGCTGTATTGACGAACTGGACAATCCGGCGCCGGAGCCGCCGTGGCTGCGCGCGCAGGCCGTCATGGTGCTGGCCGCGGCCGCGCCGGACCGTTTCGCCGCGCTGCTGCCCGACCTCATCGAACTGGGCGCGGACGAACCGGTCGTCGTCGACCAGGTCAGCCTGGAGGCGTACCGCCTGGCGCGCCGGCCGCGGCACGACTCGCCGATCGACCTCGGCGAGCTGCGCGGTGGTCTGATTCACTGCCGCGAGTACCTGGAAGGCGCGCGGGTGGGCCTGGACCGGCCGCTGGTCGAAGACTACGTACACGTCGTCAGGCAGCTGATCCTGCTGACCGAGCTCAAGCCGCGGCCGCGGCTTGACGACCCGCGCGAGGCGTGGGCCCGGTTGGCCGAGGAGTGGTGCGAGCCGGCGCTGCGCAACCGCTTCGAGTCACGGCTGCTGCGGGTGCGCGACTTCGTCGAGGACCTGCAGGTGGCCGAGCCGAGCCGGGAGCGTACCGCGGCGGCCGAGGCGGATCTGCGGGAATGCGCGCGGCTCGTGGAGGAGCGGGTGCTGGCGTTCCTGCCCAGGCTGCGCGAGATCCTGGCCGGGGACTACGCGGCCGATCTGCTCGGGCGGCGGGACCAGGAGCGGTTCGTCGAGCTGTCCGGCACAAGCGCGGCCGGTCTGCTGGGTCTCTCCGAGCATCTCGGCACCCTGGTACGTGAGCCGCGGCGTCCGGACGACGGCCGCTGGCGCGCGCAGCGGCGGGAACTGCTGGACCGGATCGGCTGGTGGTACAACGCGCTGTTCGCCACGCATCGGCCGGGCACCGATTCGCCGGCGCAACTGGTGCACCTGGTGCGCTCGGTTCCGGCCTCGGTCGGCGAGGTCGTGCAGGCCGCGGTCGAGGCGCGCGGGTTGACCGGCGTGACGAAGCTTTCCGGCACCGTGGACGTGTCCGTCTTCTGCCCACGCGACCTGCTGGCCGAGACAGTCGGGCATGTTCTGGACAACGCGCGTTGCCGCTTCGCCGGCGATTCGGACGCGGACGAGGACGAGCCGCTGTTCGAGGTGAGCCTCCGGCGGCCCGCACCGGACGGTGTGCAACTGGTCATTTGCAACTCCGGGGCGCTGCCCGGGCCGGAGCCGGGGCGTGGCCTGGCGGCGCTGGCTCGCGCGTTGCGGCCCTTCGGCGGCTGGCTGACCGGCCGGGCGCTGGGTACGGACGGCTGGACCTACGAGGCGGTCATCGCGCTGCGCCCGTGGACCGGCGGCGCGGTTGAACACAGCGCTCTCAATCAACACAGCGCTCTTAGTCAACACAGCGCTCCTAATCAACACAGCGTCGAGCAACGTGCCCCCGAGCGCAGCGCCGCAACCGGCAGTGCCCTCGACCCCGACAGCGCGATTCATCACCCCGACCCTGCGTACCACAGCGACCTCGAGCACAGCGGCGTCGCTCGGAGCGGCGTTATCGAGTACAGCCGGCTGGAGCGGGGCGCATGACCGTGGACTCCATCCAGGCTCTGCTCATCGACGAGGACGAGGACAACCTCACCGCCGTCCCGGAACGCCTGCGTCACCCGTTCGCCCAGCTCGGCTGGCACGTGGTGTGGACCGCGGCGAAGGACCCGGGCCGGGTGCGCGAGCTGTTCTCGGCGCTGGGCGCGGCCTACGACCTGATCGTGGTGGACCTGCCGGCCGCTGCGCGGGACGGGGCCGGTGCGGCGGCCGCGCAGCCAGGGCTCAACCTCATCTGCGACGCCCGCGAGCGCTTCCCCGGCGCGTTCATCCTGGCGATCAGC
>DASUAR010000040.1:0-7569 GCA_035763685.1 Actinocrinis sp.
CCCAACGGCACCCAGACCGACGGCAACGGCGGCACCTACCCGACCGACGCGATCCCCGGCTACGACATCCCCGCCGGAAACTGGTTCGCGGCCCAGTTCCAGCAGCTGGTCACCAACGCCTACCCGCCGATCTCCTAACCCCGACCACAACGCTCACCGCACGGCCACCGGCTAAGACACCCGCAATGGCGCCTTAGCAGGCCAGCGGCAAGCACAACACCCCGCACGAAACGTTGCCCCCCGGCGCAAAGCCGGGGGGCAACGTGCGTAAGAAGACCCGACAAACCACCGCTCAACCGCCGCGGCTCTCCCAACCGTCCTACAGCACTACTTCTCGACGTACGACGCCAACCCCGCCAGCACCTGATCGTGAATCCGATTCAACCCCTTCGGCGCAAACGTCCGCTCGAAGAACCCGCCAACCCCCTGCGCGCCGTTCCACACCGCCTCAACAGTCACCAACGCCACATCACCCTGACCGCTGACCGTCCACGTCACACGCATCGACGAATTCTCATCCGCCTCCACCAACGTCAACGCAGCCGGCTGCGACACGCGCGCAAGCACACCACGCGTCCGACGCTGCGTCGCAGCCAACTGCCACGACACCACCGTCCCCGCACCCACCCCGCCCTCACGCACCACATACTCGCTGTACTGCGCCGGAAGGATCTTCGGCCGGACCGTCGCATAATCGGCAAGCGCCTCGAACACCGCCTGCGCCGACGCACCGACCTGCCGGCTCGTCACCGCCCGTACCTGCGCCATCCGCCTACTCCTCGACTAGTCGCACGATATCCACACAACCCGGAACGGCCCCACCCTACCGCCACCCCCCACCGGCCAGGTCGCCCGGCGCACCCACCCCACCACTCGGCGCACACCCATCAGCGCCCTGCTTGCCACCACCCCCGCACGGATCGAAACTGCGCGCAACCGTCCCCGGGGAGGACAAACCATGGCCACCGTCGCCTCACGCATCCGCACCACCGCAGCGGTCGTCGCAGCCGCCGCAGTCCCCCTCATCATCGTCGCCGCCCTCGGCAACCAAGCCCTGGACGGCTGGCGAGAATCCCGCGCCAACGACACCAACCACTGGATCGCCAACATCTTCCAGCCACTCGCCCTCACCGGCTGGCGCTTCAACCCCGGATCCGGCCCGCACGCCACCGCTCATTGGCTCGCCCCACTCGCCTTCAACCTCGCCCTCGTCATCCTCACCGCACTGCTCGCCGCGGCAGCCGCACACAACCGCGGACGCGTCGCCCTGTTCCTCGGCATCTGGGGCGCCACCACCCTCGCCGGAGCCGCAGCCGGCCTGATCTGCACACCACTGGCCTACAGCGGCGTTCCCGCGATCCCCACCGCCGACAGCTACCGCGACACCCTCGCCGAAGGACTCCTGCTCGGCTTCCTCATCGGCTTCCTCGCCGCGATCGCCGCCAGCCTCTTCATCGGCATCGGCGCCGGCTCCGGAGCGTCCCGAAGCGGGAACGGCGCCACCGCCGTAGCCGCAGAACCAGCCCGAGGCCTCGACGAAACATGGCCACTGAGCAGCTGAACTCAGTAGGTGAGCTGAGTAGCTGAACGGATAAATGACGTAACGTCAGGTCAGTCAGAGAACGCTAGGGACCATCGGCGTGCCCATGTAACGGCACGCCGACGTCCACGCGCCGCCTGCCTGCATCACAACAGCGAGCGCAGAGCCGCAGCCAACCGCTCGTAATCGCTCTCGCGGTTGTACAAGTGCGCTGAAAGACGCGCCAACACCTGCCCGCCCCACACGTTGATCACCGACTCGATCCCGAACTCGTCCGCCACCCGATCACGTAACGCATCCACCGCCGCGCGATCCGCACGCACCCCCGGCAACGGAACCAACCGCATCGCCAACGCGGCACTTTCCGCCGTGGCGTCCGCGTTCCCGGGCATCCGACTCACATCCGCACCGAGCGCGTCAGCGACGACACGCTGCCCGTACGCAGCCAACGCACCGTTACGCTCCCGCACCGCAGCCCAGCCCCAAGCCTCGAAGAACTCCACCGCGGCCGGAACCGAAAGCCACGCCGACGAATCGACCGTGCCCGGCAACAGGAACGAATGCGGAAACCCCTCCTCCTCACGCCACGAGACCGGAAACGATCCGACAAGCTCTCGCCACGGCTCAGCCACGAACAAGCCCGCACTACCGCGCGGAGCACACGGCCACTTGTGGAAATTGCCCACCCAGAAATCCGGCCGCAGCACACTCAGATCCACCGGCACCAGGCCCGGCGCGTGCGCCCCGTCTATCAGCACCGCGACCCCACGCTCGTGTAAAGCCTCGACGATGCGGCCCACCGGAAACACTTGCGCCGTCGGCGACGTCACGTGATCGACGATCGCCAACCTCGTCCGGCCAGTGACTTCCGAGACCAGCGCAGAAACCATCTCATCGTCAGAGGCACCCAGCGGAACCCGCGCGAGGACCACAGAGGCACCAACCCGCGCGGCAGCCTTTTGTGCGCCGAACAAGACCGCGCCATACACATGATCCGTGACCAAGACCTCGTCACCGGCCGCCAGCGGAAACGCCGCAAGCACCGCGCCGATGCCGGACGTCGAGTTCTGCACGAACGCGACACCGTCCGCATCCGCACCGAGGAACGCGCACGCCACGAGACGCGCGGCGTCCAGCGACGGCTGCAACTCGCGGCGATAAAAGCCAGTGGGGTTGCCCTCCATCCGCTCCCGCCAACGCTGCTGCTCGGCAAGCACCGCGGAGGGAACCGCGCCGAACGAACCGTGATTCAGGTGCAGCAGTTTCGGATCAAGCGACCACAGTTCGGGGCGGTAGAAGTGGTCTGTCGCGGCGGTGCCATCAGTCGTCGTCACGCCCGCTGAGACTATCCGACAGGACCATGCGCCGGATCGCCGACCTCTACCCCGGGGAGGCCAAGACCGACGCGCGCGACGTGTTCATCATCGCCGATGCCGCCTGCACCATGCCCCGCACCCTGCGCGACCCGGAACCGGACGACGAGACCATCGCCGCCCTGCACATGCTGCTCGGCTTCGACGACGACCTCGCGGCCGAGGCCACCCGCACCTCCAACCGGATGCGCGGCCTCCTGACTGCGATCCACCCGCACCTCGAGCGCGTCATCGGACCGCGGATACGCCACCCTGCGGTCCTGGACCTGCTTGAACGCTACGGTTCACCCGGTGCGATCCAATCGGCCGGGCTGGAGGAGATCACCGAGGTGCTGCGCCCCGGCGCGCCCCGGATGGCCGGGCGCCTGGCCGCCGACATCGTCGCCGCCCTGCAGGAGCAGACCGTCACGGTCCCCGGCGCCAACTCCGCCGCGATCATCCTGCCGAGCCTGGCCGCGTCCCTGCGCACCGTGCTCTGCTCAAACGCGCCTTCTTCCTCGCCGCCTTCGCCTCTCTGGCCGACCCGGCATCCCGCACCTACTGCGACCGGAAGATCGCCGAAGGCAAGAGACACGACCAAGCTCTCATCTGCCTGGCCCGACGACGCTCTGACGTCCTGTTCGCCATGCTCAGAAACGCAGCGTTCTACCTTGCACCCACTGCCCATACCGGTTGACAAGACAGGTAGTGGCCCCCTGCGACCGCCGCCGCGGCTCAGCAGGACCGCGGCATAGAACTGCCGGACCGCCTATCGTCGGGTTGTGACAGAGCCCGAGGCAGAGATCCAGGTTCGGGTCATGGGCCGCGATGACGTGCCAGCCGCCGCGGACGCGCTCGCCGCAGCGTTCTACGACGACCCGCTGTTCGCATGGCTGCTGCCGAGTGCGGCAACACGACGACGGCGCCTGCGCCGGTTCTTCACCACCGAGCTGCGCTGCTGGCCGCAACGCGGCGGAAGCGTGCAGGTCGCCTACGCATCCGGCCGGATCCTCGGAGCCGCGCTCTGGTACCCACCCGACTGCTGGAAACCCGAACAGGTGGAACTGTCCGCCCTGGTCGGCTATCTGCGCGCCTACGGCCGCCGTTTCAGCCGGGCCACCCACTGCTACGCCAGCGCCGCCCGAGCCCAACCCACACGCGCAACCGCACTGGTACCTCGCGTACATCGGCGTGAACCCTGAGTACCAAGGCCACGGGGCCGGCGCGACCCTACTGCGCTCCGGCCTGCGCCACTGCGACCAGGAGCATCTGCCCGCCTATCTCGAATCCTCGAAGCTTGAGAACGTCCCGCTCTATCAGCACTTCGGCTTCCAACCCACCGGAACCCTCGACCTGCCCGACGGCGCGCCGGTCAACACCACCATGTGGCGGCCCACACCTTAAAGATCGGCACGTCCCGCCAGCACGCACCAGTACCACTTGACGAAACAGATAGGGGCAACCCCCCAACCGCATCGTCTTTCACGAAGAGCCCGAAACCGCAGGGGAAGACCGGGCAATTTGCAACGGGGACATTGCTGTCCGCGTGGGAGAAGCCGTGTCCGCCGCGAGGACCATGTCCGCAGATGTGTGAGCACTCGTTGCCGCGGTTTGGAGGAACTTCATGTTCCATTGAACAGACAACCCGGCCCCCATTGAACACTTCCCCTAAACCGTTCCTGCTCGTTAGCTTCGAAGCACGGGCTTGACCTGCACTTTCGAGACCACGCGCCGTGTTTTTATGTTGAGTCCCTGGCGATGTTGTTCTTCGGTTTTAAAGCGGGGGACCAGTGTGACTGCTCTGTTGGGCCTGTTATCTCGAATGGGTTGGCGCTGTGACTGGAGCGGCAGTAACTCCTTCAGTGCGTAGTACTACCATCCACCGATTCGGTCATCCGTGTGAATCTAGGTGATTCCACGCCATTGACGCTCAAGCATGTTCATTCTGGTTCTGTAGGCACCAGATGGGCCTGACGACGAGCACAGACTTTGGAGTGGAAACCATGCAGCCAGACATGACCGCGCACGCAGGTACGAGGAAGTCCGCGCGCGGATTCGCGGTGGTCCTCCACGAGGCCGACTTCCGTGAACTCATCTTCTTGTGCCGCGCATTGCGGGGCCTTGACTACCTGGCGTACCTCGCCGGCCTCTGGCGGCGTATGACACTGCTCAGGCAAGAAGGACTGCGCGTGCTGGCCGGTCCCTTCCTCATCGATCAGCACATCAGCTACGCGGATCGGATCGGCGCGCCGCCCTTCAGCCCCGTCGCGCTGCGTGCGTTCGACTCCTTCGTCACGCGGACGTGCCCGCACACGCGAGAGTGGCGCGGCGAGCCGATAGATCGCTTCATATCCAACCTACGCGCCGCCGAGGGCACGACCGCACCCAGTCGCGCTCCCCCGCTCCCCCACGTCGCGGCGAGCGTCCGGGCGCTAGTCAGGCGGTTAGCGGGGTCGTCCAGTCGAGTTGGCGGACTAGGTCGTCGTCGGACAGGGGTGCGACGCGCGCATTGCTGTCGGCCGGTTGTGGCCCAGCTTGCGGGGAGGGCCTGCGTCCTGCGGTCAATGCGGCGCTGACGACGATGTTGTGCTCGACCCTCGGGCGGCGCACGTTCTCGTAGGCGGTCAGCGCGGCGGAGATCGTAGGGGCGTCGCGTAACGCCTTGGCCAGTACGACGGCGTCTTCCAACGCCATCGAGGCGCCCTGTCCGGTTGCCGGGGACGCTGCGTGCGCAGCGTCGCCGATGATCAACGCTCGAGGCGTGCGCCAGGTGATGCCGGGCGAGAGGTCGCAGGCGTTGGTCAGCATAAGCTGGCTGGTGGTGGCTTGCACGATATCGGCCGCCGGCGTGTTGTCAGGGCGCAGCAACGGGACGAGCTGATCGCGCCACTGCTGCGGTGTGGTCAGTGCGATCTCGTCAGCGACGGCCGAAGGGCCGCTGACGCGTGCGAACCAGAAGGTCTCGCCGCCTGGCGAACACGCGTAACCGAATGCGGCGCCGGTTGCGCGGATCATCGTGATGCCGCCGGAGGGCTCCGCTGGCGCGTCGGCGGTGTAGCCGTAGAACACGCGCTGGCCCGCGTAGTGCGGCTCGACGTGGCCGTCGCTGATCAGGGGCCTTACGGTCGAGTTGAGCCCGTCGGCCCCGATGAGCAGGTCACCGGTGACGCTACGCCCGTCGGTGAACCGAGCGGTGACGCCGTCGCTGTCCTCGCTGAACGAATGGAGTCGAGCTTCGTGTCTGATCGAGATGCCCCGGCGGGCGACTTCCCGCTGTAGCGCCACGGCGAGGTCGGCGCGGCGTAGGCAGCGGTACTGGGTCAGCGGGTGCTGATGCTCGCCGAGCGGGGTGTCCGCGATGCTTGCACCGGACGCGTCGAGGACGCGCAGCCTCGAGAGAGGAAAACCGATCTGCGCGACAATGTGCGCTGCGTCGATCTGAGCGAGGGCGCGCATTCCGTTGCTCGCCAGGGTCAGGAACGCTCCAAGGTCCTCGGCGCTGTCGGGGTGCGCTTCGTAGACGACGGGTGCGAATCCGGCCTTGTGCAGCGCCAACGCGGCCGCTGAGCCGGCGATTGCGCCGCCGACGATCAGGATTCGCATGCGCGCACGGTGAGCAGGAGCGAACGGCCGTGCCGAATGTTCGGCCTGACAAGGCTCGCCTCGACGAGCACTTGTTCGGTGGCCTCGTCACCGATCTCGGCGCGCAATTCGGCCTCGTGCTGCTCCCACAGGTCGTAGAGCCTGAGCCAGAGCTCTCGTTCCTCCGGGCGCTCGACCTCGTGCTCGATTTCGAGGCCGGCCTGGCTGATACGTTCGTGCCAGCTCGGTTCTTGTCGGTCGTAGCGGGGATGGCTGGGCAGCCGCTCGACCGCGGTGAACACGGCGCGTGCGCCCGGGCGCAGGATCCGGGCCAGCTCGCGCAGTGCGGCGTCCCGGTCCGAAGTGAACGGCAGGGCGTCCATGCTGACGACGCCGTCAGCGCTGGCGTCCGGCAGGCCGGTTTCCTCGAAGCTGCCCACGCGGAATTCCGCGCGGCCGGCCGGCAGGAAGCCCGCGGCGCGGCTCTGCGCGATCTCGATGGCCACAGGCGAGAAGTCCACGCCGACGAGCCGCGCCGAGAACGCGCGGGCAAGCCACAGCCCGGTGCCTCCGCGACCGCATCCGAGGTCGACCAGCAGGTCATCTGGACGCAGCCGTAGACGCCCGACCATCTGCCCGAGTACCGACCAGGTGCAGGAACTTGAGGGGTCCACCTGCGCTGGGTACTCCGCGCCGAATGCTTGCGCCGCGAGGCGGGTGTGCAGGCCGCTCCTGGCGCGTGCGGCGTGGAACTTGTCGGCGTCTTGGCGCAGCGATAGGTCGAAGGTGCTCATAAGTCCTCCCGTGACGTACCGCGTCAGCCTAACGGCCGGACTTGATCTACGCCCGAAAGAGGGAGGTGGAGTGCGTATTCGAGATCGACGTCCGCGGGATGGTGACACAGTGCATTGAGCATCCGGCAATGCGGCGATGGCCGGTGCGGGGGCACTACGACTAGGCGGTGTTGGGGAATGTATCAAGGCAACGATCCGGCCGCCGCTTTGTCGGGGATCGTGACGGCGAATCGCCACGCGCCGCCAGGCGCAGATGGTTCACTGCGCGACGAGCCTGGGCGTGCGGCCGGAGCGTCCTCAT
>DASUAR010000041.1:0-5518 GCA_035763685.1 Actinocrinis sp.
CCGCCGCTTTGTCGGGGATCGTGATGGCGAATCCGGTCAGCGACGAGCCTGGGCGTGCGGCCGGAGCGTCCTCATACCGGTTGTCTGTGGGCGTTTCGGCCGTGCGTCCAGGCGAAGTCGATCACCGGATTCGCCCCTTGATACATTCCCCAACACCGCCTAGGGCGCGCCGAGAAACAAAAGCGGCGTGGCCGCGCGCTGGGCGCGCGCCTGAGTGTGCCGGGGTTGAGGCCTCGTACCGGGCGTACTCGGCTGATGAGGATCTGTGAAAACGGCCAGGGTTGCTCTGGGGGACGTCTCGGTTTGTTCGGCGTTCAACGACATTCGTGACAGGGCTCCGGCTCGGGGCCGTTGCCTGGGGTGGCGGTGCGTGTGGCCCGGGTCGGGAATGTCGCTAATCCGGGTGATGAATCTCCTTGAAGCCGAACATGGTGACCAGCCTCGGGTCATGGAAGGCGGCGACGCGGGAGACGCCGGTGGCGGTCGCGGCGAGGACGACGACGCCGTGTGCGCGCAGGACGTCATCCTCGTCGCGGCGGTAGATGGCGGCGGCCGGCTGGCCGTTGGCGGTGGTGGCGAGCAGGTGCCAGTCGCCGGGGCCGCCGAGCACCGCGGTCGCGAGTAGGTCGATGCAGCCGGTGCGGCCAGCGCGCCATTCGAGGAACGGGGTCGCCTCCAGCGTGGCGTCCGCGCGCAGGATCCGCTCCAGCAGGGCAGTATCGGCCTGTTCGAAGGCTGTGATGTAGGCGTCGAGCAGCGCCTGGGCCCGCTCATCGGTCGGTTCGAGCAGTTCTTCGGTTGCGGGATCGAGCTCTTCTAGGTGGGCCCGGGCCCGTTGCAGGCCGCTCTTGACTGCGGCGACGGTGGTTCCCAGGATCTGCGCGGTCTCGGCTGCGGAGAAGGCCAGCACCTCGCGCAGGATGAGGATGGCGCGCTGGCGGGCGGGCAGGTGCTGCAGGCTGGCGATGAGGGCCAGCCGCAGTGATTCGCGGGCGAGGACTACCGCGGCTGGATCGTCCTCGGGCGGGGCGATCCAGCGGTCTGGCAGTGGTTCCAGCCAGGCGGTGTCGGCCGGTGCGATCTGGTCCGCCGCCGGCCCGGGTCCGGTGTGGGGAGCGGCCAGTCCGGAGGGCAGGACGCGGATGCGGCGGGATTCGAGGGCGCTCAGGCAGACGTTCGTGGCGATCTTGTAGAGCCAGGTGCGGATCGAGGCGCGGCCGTCGAAGCCGGCGTGCGCGCGCCAGGCGCGCAGGTAGGTCTCCTGGACCAGGTCCTCGGCGTCGTGGGCGGAGCCGACCATGCGGTAGCAGTGGGCCAGCAGTTCCCGGCGGTAGGGCTCGGTTTCAGCCGCGAACTCCATGTGCTGCTCCTCGGCTCGTGGACGGCGGACGACTACGGACGCAGGGCCAGCTTTCCGCTGGTCCTGCGGGCCTCCAGGTCCACGAGAGCTTTTCGCCCGTCGGTCAGATCGTAGGTGGTCGGCTCGGAAGGGACGAGGACGCCGGCGGCGAGGAGCGCCGACAGTTCACCCATCAGCTCGCCGAAAAGTCGCGGCGCGCTCTGGATCAGCACTCCGATATTCAGCCCGATGACGTGAACCTGGTGCCGGTAGACCAGGTCCCAGTTGGTGACCGTGGCCTCGCCGCCGGCCAGGCCGAGCACGACGACGCGACCCGTCACGCGCTTGGTCGCGGCCAGGCTGGCGCCGAACGTGGCACCGCCGTTGGTCTCCAGCACCAGGTCCGCGCCGATACCGCCGGTCAGGCCCAGCACTTCGGCGGCCAGGTCCGAGGAGTGTGAGTCCAGCACGTGGTCGGCGCCGAGCGCCCGCACGGTCTGGTGCTTGCTTGGCGAAGCCGTGCCGATCACGGTGGCGCCGTAGTGCTTGGCCATGGCCACCGCGGCCTGCCCGGTTGCCCCGGCCGCGGCGTGGACCAGCACGGTCTCCCCGGCTGCGACCCTCCCCAGGATCCTGAGCGCCGCCGATGCGGTCGGCCAGGTCACCACCATCCCCAGCGCCTGCCCGAGGCTCCACCCTTCCGGCACGGGCATCGCCCATTGCGCCGACAGCACCATGTACTCGGCGAACGCTCCGTATCCGACACCGGCCACGCGCATGCCGACTGCGGGCCGCTCGACGCCCTCGCCGACCGCCACGACTTCTCCCGCGGCCTCGAAGCCCGCCACATAAGGCGGCTGCGGTCCGCCGAGAAACGTCCCGCGGGCCTTCGAGACATCGGCAAAGTTCACTCCGGCGGCGCCGACCCGGATCAGCACCTCCCCGGGTCCCGGCCGCGGCACCGGCGCATCACTGATCACGTGCATGTCAGCCGGGCCCTTCAACGTGGTCTGTTCGAGAGCCCGCATGGTGATGGGAATGTTCATACCCCGGTAGACCGTGGCCGGGATCGAAAGGAATCGGTGCGCTGGTCAGATGCGCACTTGGCTGGCGACCACTCAGAGCGTCCCGAGCCTCCGACCGAGCCAGAGTCGTTGCAGCCGAGGGATAGCCGCGAGGAGGACGACACCGGACACCGCGCAGGCCGGAGATTCACACGAAGGACCGGGAGATCCACGGAGCAGCGTTGTCCCATAACCGAGCATCACCAACCCGCGCGCGAGGGTCTGGTCGGATCGTGGGCAACGCGCCAATGTACTGATCGCTGGCTTGCAGCCACCCCGCCGCCCTCGTCCCCTTTCAAGCCAAGCGGGCAATTCTCCGCGCACGCCTTACCGGGCGATCTTCCGAGGCGGACTGGGCGCCGCTATCGGACGGGGAAGCCAGCGCGACTCGAACATGTCGATAGAGGCGGGCACACGGAAGGACCTGCCGGTCAGGCGATCCCGACGTCCGTGCGCTCGAGCGTGCTTAGCAGGGCCCCGCTCTCCTTGGCCACGCGGTAGTAGACGGTGCGGGCTTGCCGCTCCCGGTGCCGCGCGTGCTCGAGCCGTTCCCGGGTCGTAGTGGCGGCCGGGGAGTGCGGTGCGCGCTGCGCCTCATGGAGGTACTGCGTGGCCCGCTCCACGCGCTCGCACGCCGAGCGCCACGCGCGCTGGGCCGCCCGGCGCCGCGCGAGGAGCTGATCGCGGCTCGGGTGAACGTTATCTGTTGATAGGAGGGCGTCCATGGGACCGCCGATCTTCTCGCAGGAGCGAGAGGTTTCTCGCCTCACGACGAGGCGAAGCTGTGTTCTTACATGCCGATATTCATCATGAACGCCGCTCTTACCCGGCTACTCGCGGCCGATTGCGCGGGTCGGGCTCCAGCGGCGGGACCGCACGTGTCGGGCCCGCCGCGAACTCCGGACGGGAGCAGGTCAGCGGCCGCGGCCGCGGAAGTGCTGCGAGGCCTTGGCCGCTCCCGCAGAGCCGGACGACGCAGCGCTCGATGAACGCGCCGTCTTGCCGCCGCCGCCGGCGGCGGATCGCGCCGCGCCGGGAGCAGCTACGGAACCAGCACGCTTACGCGGCGCACCGCCGACGTTTCCAGCGCCGAGCCCGCCCCCGCCGTCCCCGCGCCGACGCCGGGACTGGGACTGGGACCGGGATTGGGACTTGCCGGCGAGCGGTGCGGCGCCCGAGGACCGGGGCCTTCCCGGTTGCGCGGTCGCGCCGGTCAGCATGGCGATCCGCTCGGGTTCGGCGAGGCTGCGCCCGCCCGGCGCGAGCGTGCCGAGCAGCGGGTCGCCGGGGGCGAGGCGGGTGGTGGTCGCCTCGATCTTGGCCTTGCGGGTCAGCTGGCGCACCTCGCCGACCTGGGCGTCGGTCATCAGGGTGATGACGGTACCTGAGTTACCGGCCCGCGCGGTGCGGCCGGAGCGGTGCAGGTAGGCCTTGTGCTCGACCGGCGGGTCGGCGTGCACGACCAGCGCGACGTCGTCCACGTGGATGCCGCGCGCGGCGATGTCGGTGGCGACCAGGGTCGTGGCCTGCCCCTGCGAGAAGGCCGCCAGATTGCGGGTGCGGGCGTTCTGCGCGAGGTTGCCGTGCAGCTCGACGGCGGGCACGCGGGCCGCGGCCAACTGCCGGGCGAGCTTGCGCGCGCCGTGCTTGGTGCGGGTGAACACGATGGTGCGGCCGGGCGCGCCGGCCAGCTCGATCAGGATCGGCAACCGGTGCTCGGCTTCGATGTGCAGCACATGGTGGGCCATGTCCGGCACTTCGGAGTGCGGCGAGTCCACCGAATGCGTGACCGGGTCGGTCAGGTAGCGCCGCACGAGCTGGTCGACGCCCTGGTCAAGGGTGGCGGAGAACAGCAGCCGCTGCGCATGGGCGGGCGTGGCGTCCAGGATGCGCTTGACGATGGGCAGGAAGCCGAGATCCGCCATGTGGTCGGCCTCGTCGAGCACGGTGATCTCGACCGAGTCGAGGATCGCGTGGCCGGCGCCGAGGTGGTCGAGCAACCGGCCCGGGCAGGCGATGACCAGGTCGAGGCCGGAGCGCAGCGCGGAGATCTGCGGGCCGGCGGACACCCCGCCGAAGACGACGGCCGTTCGCAGTCCCAGCGCGTCGGCCAGCGGCTTGGCGGCCTGCTGGATCTGCACAGCCAGCTCCCGGGTCGGCGCGAGGATCACGGCGCGCGGCCGGTTCGGCAGCCGCTTGCGCGGCTTCGCGGCGAGCCTGGTGAGGACCGGCAGCAGGAAGGCCAGGGTCTTTCCGGAGCCGGTGCGGCCGCGGCCGAGCACGTCGCGCCCGGCCAGCGAGTCCGGCAGGGTCGCGGCCTGGATCGGGAACGGGACGGTGATGCCCGCCGCGGACAGCAGGCCGGTCAGTGCGTCGGGCACGCCGAGTTCGGCGAAAGCGCCGGTGGACGTGGTGGATCGAATGGGGCGGCGAGCCGCCATGAAGACTCCGAACGTGGAAACAGCCGCAGCTCAACAGGAACACCGGCAAGATGGCCCAGTGCCGACTGCATGGCTGTGAGTCCGGCAGTCACGGGGAGCGTTTGAAGATCGCGGCGCGAGGCCGACTGGCTCTCGCTAGATCGATTCTACCGCGTTGTCGCGAGCCGCGGCGCCATCGCCCGGCCCGGACCGGCCGCCGGCTGCGCGGCCGCTCCCTCGTCGCCGAGGCGGAATCCGAGACCGAGGTACTGGAGGCCGCCGCGCGGGCCGAAAGGGCGTCGTTGGTCGCCGCGGCCTCTTCGTAGATGTGTGCCTTCTTGGTAGAACACACATCCTCACGCAGAGGCCGCGTCCGTGTCAGAGCAATGACGAAACCGGAACCCACTGCGACCAGCCGACACGCCGAGCCGGGTCAAACAACAAGCTGAGAGGGCGTCTGATAGGTCGTCCGTTTACGGCGAGCTTTGGACGCGTTGAGCGGTGTAGATGACCGTCAGGCGCGGGTCTGCGACCTGGCCGCCGAGCTCGTCGACGAGCGAACCGAGGCGAGTGAGAAACTCCTCGCGGTTCGGCGGGGCGAGTTCGGCGATGTTCGGGAACGTGGACCACTGGTCCCGCGCGCTCTGGGCGGTCAGGATCTGATTCCATTCGATGATCTCGACGGAGACGTCGCC
>DASUAR010000042.1:0-15224 GCA_035763685.1 Actinocrinis sp.
GACACGTCGTCGATGCCCGCGGCGACCTCGGTGATCGACGCCTCGGTGGTCAGCGGCTCGATCTCGGAGACCGCGGCGACCGCGGTGGTCTTGCCGACGCCGAAGCCGCCCGCGACGACCATCTTGACCGGCAGTGGCGGCCGGACGGCCGGCGCCAGGTCAGTCGGCGTCTCGTGAGCCGACGGTAGTGGGGATGGCGCGGAGCCCATCGATAACCCTTCGAAGTACGTCGATGTCTGAAGAGGTGCCGGAGCGGGGCACGTGCACCGCGAGCAGCCGGCTGGCCCGCAGGTCCCCCGCGAGCACACGGACAACGTTTAGATGCAGCCGCAGCTTGACCGCCACCTCGGCGAGGGAAAGCGGGGTACCGCACACTTCGACGATGGCGCGCCGCTCGAAGGCCAGGGCGCCGAGCTGCCCCAGCCCTTCGACAGTCGCCACGACTTGTGTCTCCACGGGCAGCCCGGCCTCGGCAGCGACCCGGCCCTCGGTGACCATGAACGGCCGGACGGCCGAGGCGCGCTCGGCGCCGTGCGTCGTCCCGACGGGGTCCGCCTCCTGGCGCCTCGCCGGGTCGGGCCGTCCGCCCTGCCTGGTCACCCCGTCGCTCCGGCGGCGCCGACGGTGTTCTTCAGCTCGACGATCAGCGCGGGGCTCAGGATCGCGCCGACCCGGTTGGCGAACAGCGTCATCTCGTAGGCCACGTTGCCGAGTTTGGCGTCCTTGGAGGCCACCACGCCGAGCACCGAGCCGCTGCCGATGGAGGAGACCAGCAGGTGGCCGCCGGCCATGTCGATGATCACCTTGTTGAGCGCGCCGAGCCCGTAGTTGCCCGCGGCGCCGGCGGCGAGGCTGGTGATGCCGGAGACGATCGCGGCGAGGCGCTCGGAGTCGGCCTGGTCGCCGGGACGCGATACGGCTATGAGCAGTCCGTCCGAGGAGACGGCTATCGCGTCGACCACTCCGGCGGTCTCCGCGGCGAAGCGGCTGACCATCCAGGTGAAATCGGCCGCCGCGGCTCGAAGACCGTCGGCGTCTGTGGTGGAGGCGGTCACAGCCTCTCTCCCTTCTCCTCGTCGATATCCCCGGGCGGCGGCACGGAGCGCGTCTCTCCCCGCGGTCGCAGCGCCAGGTCTGCGGCGCTGTCGCGCAGCGCCTGGTCCACCCCGGCCTCGAACTCCTCGATCGCCGCGCGCGCCGCCTCCGCGTCCAGCTGTGCCGCCGGGGCCAGCGACACACCCTGCCGTGCGCCGCCGCCCTGCGCGGGCTGCGGGGAGCGGGCACCGCGGACCCGGCGCGGCAGCGTGGGCGGCCGCTGGGCCATCGAGCCCTCCCGTTCCCGGCCGTTCGCGCGCGGCGACAGGCCGGCCGGCACCGCGGAGGCCGACTCCCGGCGCGGCTCCGGCATCGGCGGGGTGGGCACGGTCCGCGGCGCGGGGGCCGCCGAGCCGCCAGCCGCGCGCTGCGCCAGTTCCACCGGGCCGAGCAGGAGGTCGTCCGGGACGGTGATCCGGGCGGTCAGTCCGCCGCCCGCGGTCTGGGCCAGCGTGACCGTAGCGCCGGTGCGCTGGGCCAGCCGCCCGACCACGAACAGGCCGAGCACCTTGGTGGGCGCCAGGTCCAGCCGCTCACGCCGGACCAGCAGTTCATTCTCGTGCATAAGACGCTGCGTCGTCATCCCCACGCCGTGGTCGACGATTTCGACGACCGCGCCGCGCGAGGCGCTGCGTACCGCCACGTCCACGGTGCTGGAGGTCGGGGAGAAGGCCACCGCGTTCTCGACCAGCTCAGCGACCATGAGGGTCAGGTCGCCGAGCGCGGACGGGGTGACCATCGAGTCGCCTTCGGCGCCGAGCACGACCCGCTGGTAGCCCTCGATCCGGCCGATCGCGGAGCGCACCACGTCGGTCAGCCGCATCGGAGTCGCGTCCAGGGCCGGCTCACGCTCACCGGAAAGGAGCATCAGACTGTCCGCGCCGCGCTGCAGGCGCACCGCGAGGTGGTCGATCCGGTAGAGCCGCTCGAGCAGCACCGGGTCGGTCTCGCTGCGCTCCATCGCGTCGATCAGGGCGAGCTGGCGGCCGGTCAGGTTGTAGATGCGCCGCCCGACGTTGCCGAACATCTCGGCGGTGTTGCGCCGCACCAGCACCTGCCGCTCGAGGACCCGCACCGCGGTCTCCTGCAGCCGGTTGAAGGACTCGGCCAGGTCGCCGATCTCGTCACGGGTGGCCACCGCGACGTGCTCGAGTTCGGGCGCCTCGTCGTGATGTGCCGGATCGTCCTCGGCGACCCGCTCGAGATCCTGCTCGGCGACGGTGGCGATGCGGGTGGCGGCGCGGGTCAGCCGCAGCACCGGACGGGCGATCGAGTGCCGGATCAGCACGCTGAAGACGATCAGCGCGATCAGCAGCAGGATGGCGAGCACCACCAGGCCGATCGCGGTCCAGGCCGCGACCGAGGCGCTGTGCGCGGCCCGCGCGACGACCTGCCGGGTGATGCCGGCCTCCATCACCGTGCGCGCCTGGCCCTGGGCGAGCGCCGCGTCGGTGACCTGGCGCGCGTAGCCGGTCAGCTCGTTGATCGTCTGCCGGCTGCCGGAGATGAACGCGCTGGAGGCGGCGGCCTCGAACTGGTCGATGACGCCTTGCTGCTCGTTGCCCTGGATCGCGTTGTAGAGCGAGTAGTCGGCAGGCGGGATGAACTGCTGGAGCCGCTCCCCCTGCGAGGTGGCGATGCCGCCGAACTGCTCGGCCAGCGGGTACTGGGTCGGGGCCTGGGCCGGGTCGTCCGCGATCTCGACGAGCGCCGCCTCGTGGTCCGTGGCGGCCAGGTCGGCCTGGAAGAGGATGTCGAGCTCGGCCTCGGGGACCGCGGCCGGGTTGCCGTCGGCGGCCTGCTGCGCCAGGCCCATGGCGTCGCTCAGGTCACGCATGGCGCCGGTGTAGGCCTGCAGCAGGATGGTGCCGTTGATATTGCCCTGATGCACTCCCTGCCGCTCCAGGCTCAGGGCGTTGATCTCGTCGAGCGCCGCGCGCATCGCGGTCGGCGGGTTCTGGCCGTAGGTGGCGAGCACGGCCTGCTGCTGAAGGTCGGTGGCCTGCGCGGCGCGGTCGAAGGCGGCCAGGTCGACCAGTTGGATGCTGCCGATGACGCCGAGCGCGTCCTCCTGCTCGATGCCCAGGTCGTCGATCAACACACTGACCTGCTCGGTGGTGCTCATGTAAGAGGCCGCGCTCTCCCAGGTGCGCGCGGCGTTCACCTGCTGGATCACCAGTGGGCTGAGCAGGCCCACGATGGCCACGGCGGGCAGGGCGACGAGTGCGTCGAGCTTGCGGCGGAACGGGATCCGGTCCAGACGCCGGCCCGACTTGCGGCTGTGTGCCGGACGTCCCAGTTCCTGCCCACTGCGCACAGCCACTGTGCCGCCTCCCCGGTGCCTGGGCCATTTGGGTGCAACTGGCGGCCACGACACTGATGATCAGACTTCAGACCCGAACCGGCAGCACAGTATCGAATGCGGTGCCCTTTTGTCGCCATCCGGTCACTGGGCGAATGGTTCAGTGGCATGACCAGACACGAGACGGGCCGGTTGAACACCCCAAGCGATACCTATCGGTGATCGATCCTCGGTTGACGGCCCGTCGATCGGCTCGGTTGGATTGCCAGCGGGAACCGATTGAGTTTTCCACGCGGGCACGGGGCCGGGCGTGGATTCCTGCGACCAAGGAGCCAGCGTGATTTCCTCGATTAACCGGCGGGTCACCGCCGTGGCCTGCGCTGCTGTGCTGACCGGTGCGTTCCTGGCCGGGTGCGGCAGCAGTAGCGGCAAGAGCAACTCCTCGAACCCGCTGACCGGCGGGGGCGGGCAGGCCACCGGCTCGATCGTGGTGGGCTCGGACAACTTCCTCGAGAGCGTGCTGCTCGCGGACATCTACGGCCAGGCGCTGCAGGCCAAGGGCTACAAGGTCAGCTACAAGCTGAACATCGCCAGCCGCGAGGTGACCTACGGCCTGCTCAAGAGCGGCACGATCACGCTGAAGCCGGAGTACAACGGCGCGCTGCTGGCCTACCTGGACAGCCTGGCCAAGAAGACCACGCCGCAGACCTCCACCGACCAGGTGGACGCGGCGATCGCCGGCGAGCTCGCACCGAACCTCCAGGTGCTCCAGCCGGCGCAGGCCCAGGACAACGACACCCTGACGCTGAGCAAGCAGGCCGCGGCGAAGTACAACATGACCACCGGCTCCTCGATCGCCGACTTCGTCACCGCGCTCAAGGGCGCCAACGTCTCGATCGGCGCGGCGGCCGAGTTCCAGACCCGCTACCAGGGCATCCTCGGGCTCGAGCAGGCGTACGGGCTCAAGGCCTCGCAGATCACCTTCAAGTCGCTGGACGCCGGCGGCACGCTGACCGAGACCGCGCTGGCGCAGAACGCGGTGGACGCCGGCGACCTGTTCACCACCGACCCCACGATCACCCAGAACGGCCTGGTCACGCTGAGCGACCCCAAGAACATCTTCGGCCTGCAGAACGTGCTGCCGCTGGTGAACAAGTCGGCGCTGAGCTCCGCCGGCGTTGACGCGCTCAACGCGGTGGACGCGAAGCTGGACAGCAAGACGCTGCTCGACCTGGACGTGAAGACCCAGGTGCAGAAGCAGGACCCGGCCGCGGTCGCCACCGCGTGGCTCAAGTCCGAGGGCCTGGTCTAAGGGCCCGCCGAGAACCGCGGCCGCTTACACTGAGACCGGCTGCCGTCTGGCGTACCGTCAGACGGCAGCCGGTCTCAGTGTTATATCAAAGGCCTGATTGCATCGTGCGGCGGCGCTGGCGGGAACCGGCCGATCGCCCCCCGCGTCTAGAGCCCGCGCGGGCGTCCACGTACCCTTGCGTATCGAACGGCTCTGCCTCTGCCCTGTTCGGCGGATGGCAGAGCTTTACACAAGGTGGCGAAGGGACGCATGATGCGGGGCGCGATGGGTGATCGGAGGGCGCGGCGGCGGTTCGGCCGGCGACCCGCGCTCCTGGTGCTGGTGGCGGCGATGCTGTGCGCGCTGATCGGGTCCGCGGGCGCGGCGGCCGCGAGTACTTCCGCCGGTTCGGGAGCCATTCAGAGTTCTACCTCTAGTTCGGCCGGTTCGGTGCGCCCGCAGTTGGTGCGGCCGTTCACCGGCACCGGCTGCCACACGTACAACTACTGGAACGGCGCGCACGTCTGCATCACCGTGGTCGGCACCGGCCTGAACATGCAGTCGGCCAGCGGCGAGACGGACGGCCCGGACAGCGACTGGCTCAAGCTCTGGGACACCGAGGGCGTGGTCACCATATGGGGCCACCCCAGCGATCACTACATGACGATCAGCTGGGCGTCCGGCGGCGGCGTGTGGCTGGCCAACGGCGACGACATGTGCGTCACCGACACCACCCTGAATCAGACCGCCTGCCTCACGATGCATCCGTAAACGGTTGCCGGGCGCCGGTGACGGCGCCCAGCAACTCGGCGGCCGCCGCGTGCGCGGCCGCCTCGTCGGCGAGGGTCACCGGCGCGGCGTAGGGGCGGTCCGAGCCGAGCACGATCCGCGAGCGTGCGATCGAGGCGGATTGCGCACCGATTACGTGCTGCTGACCGAATCCCGCTTCCGGTGACGTATCTCCGCCACCTGCCGCGTCCAGCGCGGCGCCGAGCGCGGCCACCGCGGCCGGTCCGTACGACGAGGTCTCGAACCACACGCGCGGATCGGCGGCCAAGTCGGGCCCACCGCGCGACGCGGCTCGTTCCCGGTGCAGGGGCGCGAGACCGCACAGCATGGCGAAGCAGACCTTGAGGGTTGGGTGCGCGGGCCGCCCGAAGGCCGCGAAGGCGTAGTACGCGGCGTGCATCTGCTGCACGTAATCAACGTTCGCGGCCCACCACGGCGGCGCTCCCGGCGCGGCAGCGCGTCCCGCGTGGATGAACAGCGGCTTTCCGCGTTCCGCCAACGCCCGCAGCAGCGGCTCGCAGTGCGCGTATCCCGCCGCATCGACCAGCGCGGTGGCGGGCAACTGAAGACCGACGCAGCCTGCGTCCAGCCAGCGCAGCAGATCGGCCTCGTCGGGATCGGTGACGCAGGCCGCCGCCCACACGCCGAACCCTTCAGGCAGCGCCAGCGCATCGCGGTGGTACACCTCCAGCACGGGCGCGGCTTCGGCGGCAGGCAGCTGCTCGATGCCGAGCGGGCTGGACAGCGAGATCAGCGCCAGGTCGAGCCGATCGGCGCGGTTCCATCGCAGGCGAAGGGCCAGGTCGTGATCGCGCGGGTCGACGCGGAACTGCGGCTCGCCGTCGAGGTGCAGCGTCCAGCCGTCCCCGGAAAGGCGCGGCGCGGCCGTACGCGCCCGCAGCGCCTCGATGAACCCAGGGGTCCAAAGATGCTGATGGACGTCTACGCGCACGGTGCACCGTTCTTCTTCCGGTATTGCGCACGTCCCGCCGAGCGGACAGGCTTATCCGGTCCCTGCCACAAGCGGTGTCGATCGCCCAGCACCCGTCCAACCCACGAGGACGTGTTGTTCACATGCGAATAACCCGACGATTGTCGCACACCGGTGCGATACTCACGATCATCGCCGCCGCGCTGATCACCGGGCTGCCCGGATCCGCGGCCGCGGCTACAGCTCCGGTCGAGATCAGCTACCAGAACCCGGTCTCCGCGCTGCCGCCGATCAGCCGCCCGGCCACCCCGCACTGCGCGGTCACCGCCATGCGGCACGACTTCGCCAACAGCTACGGCCAGCCGTTCGTCGGCACCCTCACCCCGCCGAGCGCCTGCCCCGGACCGTGGTCGAAGGTGGTGCTGGACTGGAGCGGCAGCGTCGCAGGACGCCAGTACGACCGGCTGGCCGGGGTCTGGATCGGCGGCGCCGAGGTGTTCCGCACCAGCACCCCCGAGCCGGACCCGGCGGGCATCTCCTGGCACGTGGACGCGGACCTCTCGCGCTACATCCCGCTGCTGCGCACCCCGCAACCGCTGGTCGTCGACCTCGGGAACATCGTCAACGGCACGTACACCGGCATCTATCACATGACCCTGACGGTCACCTACTACCAGGCCGACCGCAGGAACCCCGCCGCGGCGAGCGCCGACCAGGTGATCCCGGTCAGCCAGGGCGGCACCGCCTCGCCCGGCTGGTGGTCGCTGACCGCCGGGCAGAGCGCGACGCAGACGGTGACCTTCCCGCGCAACCTCTCCGACGCGACGCTGGAGGTCTTCGCGCGCGGCGGCGGCTGCGAAGAGTTCTGGTACACCAACGCCCCCGACGCCTACAACCGGGCACACCCGAGCTACGGGCTGTGCGGCGGCGGACCGTACCGCGAGGTGCGCGTCGAGGTGGACGGCAGGCTCGCCGGAGTCGCGCAACCGTTCCCGGCGATCTACAGCGGCGGCATCAGCCCGACGATGTGGCGGCCGATCATGAGCGTCGACTCGCTGCGCACCCAGCCCTACGCGATCGAGCTGACCCCGTTCGCCGGGCTGCTCTCGGACGGGCAACCGCACCAGATCACGTTGCTGCCGCCCACCGGCATCAGCGACGTGTGGACCATGGACGGCTCGCTCTTCCTCACCACCGATCACCACGCCGCGCACACCGGTGGCGCCCTGCTCTCCGACACGATCTCGGCCGACCCGGAGCTTTCCTCCTCCTGGACGACTCCGAGCACTGACAAGGACGTCATCACGACGACCGCGTCGCGCGACTGGACCGTGTCCGGGTACGTAAACACCTCGCACGGCCGCGTGGTCACCACTGTGCGCCAGCACCTGGCGTACTCGAACACGGACACGGTCACCCAGGCGGGGTTCGCGCAAGCCATCGCGCAGAAGGACAACGGCTACACGCAGGTGAGCACGTCCGAGCGCCACGCGAACGGCACCCGCGACTCGTGGTCGTACCCGATCAACGTCACGAGCGTGTACCAGCCGAGCTCGACCGGTTCCGGTTTCCTGGTGCGGGGCAGCGCCGAGGTGTCCAGGATCGCGACGACGCAGGTATCTCTCGGCGACGACTGGCTCACCACCGCGAAGGTCGACGACCGCGTCACCGCAAAGGGCGTCCTGCAACGCGACGACAGCGGCGCGACGGTGCAGGCGGACGGCTCCGACGCAGAGGACTACTACGCCCTCGCCGCACAGGCGACGCCCTTCATTAACGCAGGGTGCTACCACCACCGGATCGCGGCCGATCACGGTTACCTAACCTCGGATCGCTACCTGGGCTGCTGGGGCTGAGCTCCAGCCAGTCCAGCCAGCGCCCCGCGAAGCAGCAACGAGCGCCTCAGAGCGCTGCGAGGGCGGACGACTCACCGCGAGCCGTCCGCCCTCGTCCCGGCGCGGGCCCGAAACCTCTTCCGGAGCAGGGGCCTTGGTGTAAGAATGCGAACTCAGCGCCGCTATCGTGTTGGAGAGCAGCACACGGCGGCGTGGATACCGTGCCGCCGACCAGGGCCGGACGGCGCTCCGGCCTTCGGGGGCGGAATCGGAGCTCGAAATGAAGCCACACCCACACGATGGTCCGCCGAGCCGCCGAAGAGAGCCCGCCGAACACGGTCCGCAACCCGCTTCCTCGGCCGAGCCGACGAACGGGTGTCCACTCGCCGACGCAGTCCTGGCGGTCGCCGGGGAGCCGGAGCCCGAGGTCGCGCTGCGCCGAACGGTGGAGAAGGCGATGATCCTCACCAGCGCCCGGCACGGAGCGGTCGGCGAGCGGCCCGCGCACGCTCTGGAGACCACCTCGCTCGACACGCCGATCCCGTTGGGTCCGAGTGTCTACACGCAGCTGTACCTGGCCGACAAGGCCGACGGGTCCCGCTTCACCACGCAGGACGAGATCGCGGCCGGCACCCTGGCCCGGGCCGCCGGGCTGGCGCTCGGACACGCCAGCGAGCGCGAGCAGGCGAGGCTGGAGCGCAAGCGGCTCGCCGCGATCGGAGGGTTCGCCGAGGGTCTGCTGGGTGGGGAACCGCGGTCGGTCGCGCTGGCGGCCCTGGCCGAGCAGGCGCGCGAACTGGCGGACGCTGACCTGGTGACCGTCACGCTGCCCGACGAGGACGGCGTACACCAGATCCTGGAGGTCGCGGTCGGCCATCGCGCCGAGCTCGTCAGGGGTCTGCTTTCGGTGCGGGAGGGTTCGGCGACCGGCGAGGTGTTGCGCACCGGGCAGGCCGCGATCCTTTCCGGCACCGAGGCCGACGCCGCGGCGGGCGAGATCGGAGGCGGAGCCGGTGCGGGCATCGTCGCGGATCGTTTCGCCGAGTTGGGAGTCGGCCCGGCGCTGCTGCTGCCCATGGGCACCGAGGGCCGGGTACACGGCGTGCTCGGGGTCTGCCGGCGGGACGGGCGCGCCGCGTTCGAGCCCATGGTCCGCGCCGCGGCGGCTGAGCTGGGCCGCCAGGCAGCGCAACTGCTGGACCTGGCCGACCGCCGTCTGGACGATGAGCGGGTCCAGGTGTATCAGGACCGCGAGCGGATCGCCCGCGACCTGCACGACCTGGTGGTACAGCGGTTGTTCGGCGTCTGCCTGGCCTTGGAGGGCGCGCGCAATCGGGCCCAGCGCGCCGACGTGGTCGAGCGGATCGGCCAGAGCATCGACGAACTCGACGACACGATCCGGCAGATCCGTTCGACCATCTTCGCGCTCCAGGCTCAGGGCACGGCGCGGGCCGGCTCGCCGCTGCGGCACCGGATCATCCAGGAGGTCGACGCGGCGCGCCAGGTGCTCGGCTTCTCCGCGGCGCTGCGGATGGAGGGCCTGATCGACACGGACGTGCCGCCGCCGGTGGCGGAGAACGTCATCGCGGTCCTGCGCGAGGCGCTGGCAAACGTGGCCAGGCACGCGCAGGCCCGGCGGGTCGAGGTGGACGTCGCGGTGGGCGACCGGGTGGCGATCGAGATCGTGGACGACGGCCTGGGTCCGCCCGCCTCGCTGCGGCGCAGCGGCCTGGCGAATCTGGCCCGCCGGGCCGAGCAGTTCGCCGGCGCGCTCACGGTCGAGCCGGCGCATCGAGGCGGCAGCGGGCTCGGCACCGGAACCCGGATCAGCTGGCAGGTCCCGCTGCGCTGAACTGGCGGCCCGAGGTCAGTCCGGCGCGCAGCCGCACGACCGCCTCGCCGTCGTCGATGATCCTCGGCCACCGTGGGTCGGCCCGCAGCGCCGCGGCCTCGGCGCGGTCCTCGACCGGTTCCGCCCGGCCCACCACGGTGACCCACCAGCCCCCTGCCATACCCCGGTCCAGCTCGTCGGCCTGCAGGCCCACCACGGCGTGGTCGATCGAGGCGAGCAGCCAGTCGGCCCGCACCGTGCACACCAGCACGTCCTCGTCCCACTCGGCCGGTTCCACCAGGAAGTTGACCGGGACGACCGCGGGCAGCCCCGAGGCGGTGTAGACGATGCGGCCGAACGGACGGGTCGAGAGCAGCATCAGGCATTCACGCCGGCTCAACTCCATGCCGCACGCACCCAGGCCGGCCCGTCTTGCCCGGCCATCGCGTCAGCCATCGCCGCGGTACCGCCCCGGCACGCGCCGCTGCCGCGAAGCACATCCGTCATCCAGGCCGCCATCGCTCTCCCCCTTCGCGTAGCAGACGCCGCTCCGTGGCGAATGCCGCGATCTGCGCGCGCCGCGCCATGCCCAGCTTCTGCAGGAGACGCGACACATAATTCTTAACGGTCTTCTCGGTCAAACCGGTTCGATCTGCGATCTGCCGATTCGTCAGGCCCTGGCCGATCAGGTCGAGCAGGTGGTACTCGCGCGCCGACAGCTCCCGCTCGGGTCCGGCGTCGCGAGGAACCGCAGTACGCAGCCTGTCGAGCATGCGCGTCGTGGACGCTGGATCGAGGATCGACTCACCGGACGCGACCGCGCGTACTGCCCCGATCAGGTCATTACCGCGCACCTGCTTGAGCAGATAGCCAGACGCGCCCGCCATCACGGCCTCAAACAGGGCGTCGTCGTCACTGTAGGAAGTCAGCATCAAGCAGACCAGCTCGGGCATCCGGGAGCGCAGCTCGCGGCACAGCGCGACGCCGTCGCCATCCGGGAGGCGCACATCGAGGATGGCCACGCGTGGCCGCAGCGCGGGCAGGAGCCGCAGCGCCGCGGCCACGCTGTCCGCCTCCCCGGCGAAGACCAGGCCGGCCGCGGAGTCGATCAGATCCCTGACCCCGCGCCGCACGATCTCGTGGTCGTCCACGACCACCACCCGGACAGCCTCGTGCCCCGAACGCCCCGGCTCTTCGTCCACCGCCCGCTCCTTGCGACGTCTCGTTCGACCGCCGCACCGCGGCGAAGCCGTCCTGTGGATTCGAACACTGGCACGCTAATTGAGGCCGGTGCCCGTCGGAAGAGGGGCGTGGAAACGACCGCGCGGTGAACCCCGGAGCAGGCGCCGCCGTGAAGGGGGCAAGCTCCTCTCTCGCGGAGCGACCCGGCGTCAGGAGGCGAACATGGACTCGGAAGACACCGACCTGGGCCCGCAACCGCAGCGGCGCGGTGTTCTGCGGCGTCGTGTTCTCGGTCGCGGTGTTCCTGGACGCGGCAGACGGCAGGCGCGGCGCGAGGCCTGGAACCTGCGCTTCGAGTCGATCGGCGCGCGGATCCCGGCCGCGATGGTGGTCAAGTCCCCGACGCTGCTGCGGGCCGCCGTCGAGGAGGTGTGCTGGCAGGTCGCCATGGACTCCTGGCTGGCGACCCGGCCGCGCCGGTGGCGGCGGCGCGCCTACGCCGCGTGGGCCGCGCAGCTCAAGGAGCTGGAGCGCCGCCGCGAGCAGCTGCGCCAGCTGGTCGAGGCGGAAGTACTCGCCTGCTGAGCGCGCGGTTGACGGTGCGCTGCCGTAGTCGGCCAGTCCGTCGCGCTCAGTCCGCGGCGGCCTCGGGAGCACTTCGGTGGCCGCGACCGAGCCATCCGGCCAGTCCGGCCGCGAGCAGATCGCCGACCGTGGTCAACAGCCGTGAGACCAGGGCGACCGAGATCGCCTTGCCTCCGCCGAGCACCGGCGAGAGCGAGGCGACCAGCACCACTTCGCGCACGCCCGCGCCCGCGGGCGCCAACACGACCAGGAAGCCCGCGCACCAGGCGAACGCGAAGCCGCCGGTGGCGAGCAGGAAGGTGCGCCCGTCCGGAGCCCCGAGCCGCACCGCGAGCAGCCACACGCTCAGGCCGTTAAGCAGCCAGCACAGGACCGCCCACAGTGTCGCCGAGACGATCGCGCGGCCGGAGAGCGGCACCTCCTGCGCGGGTCGGCGGGCCAGCCGCAGCAACCGGTCGATCGCCGGATTGAGCACTTTCGGGTGCAGCGCGACCAGCAGCACCGGCGCGGCGATGAAGGCCCAGCCGTAGCCGGCCATGGTCGAGCCGGTAAGCCCGGCCAACGTGCAGACCGCCGCCACGATCAGTCCTGCGGCCAGCGAGACCAGCATGGTGATCACGACCGCGGTGGCGGAACGCCGCCGCGGGATGCGCTGCGCGTGTCCGAGCTCCATCTGCGCCAACACCGGCCAGACCGCCCCTGGAAGATACTTGCCGACTTGCCCGACGAAGAAGATCCGCGCCGCGGGCGCGAGCGGGACCCGCGACCCGGCGGCGGTCAGCAGCACGCGCCACTCCAGCATCGAGGCGAGCAGCGAGAGCAGCACCAGGCCGAACGCTCCGGCGACCACGGCCGGGCCCAGTCCCGCGATACCGGCGCGTACCTGCGACCACTCGTCCGCGATGGCGTAGCCGCCGAGTGCGACGGCGAGCAGGACGAACCCGACGCGCAGGGCCGTGCTGCCGAGCAGTGCCTTAGCGCGCGCCGTCAGCGCTCCGTCACCCGTTTCAGCTATGCCGATCGGCTCTGTCACGGTCGTCGTCCGGTCCTTCACAGGGCGAGCCTAACGGCAGGTACCAGACCGGCTCGCCGAATCGATGCGACAAGTCGACCACTATTGTCTGTTCCCATGCGAGTGACGGTCTTCGGCACGTACGACACCAAGGCGCACCCCCGAGTCGCCATCATCGCCGACGGCCTTCGCGCACACGGCCACGAAGTGCAGGAGTGCAACGCCCCGCTCGGCCTGGACACAGCCGCCCGCGTCGCCATCCTCGCGCAGCCGTGGCGGATTCCGGTACTGCTGGGCACACTCGCACGGCGCTGGCTGACGCTCGCGCGCACCGCCCGCCGCCAAGCCCGCCCCGATCTGGTCGTGGTCGGCTACCTAGGACACTTCGACGTGCGGCTGGCCAGGCGGTTGTTCCGGCGTACCCCGATCGTGCTCGATCACCTCATCGGCGCCAGCGACACGGCCCGCGACCGGCAAATGTCCGGCGGGATCCGGCAGGTCCTGCTGCGCGCGATCGATTCGGGCGCGCTGCGGGCGGCTGACTTGATCGTCGTGGACACCGAGGAGCACCTCGACGCGTTGCCTCCGGAACACCGGCACCGGGCGGTGGTGGTCCCGGTCGGCGCGCCGCGCGCCTGGTTCAACATGACGCATGCCGCCGGCGCAACGCCTGCCAAGACTGCTGACCAGCCGCCGCTGCGCGTGCTCTTCTTCGGTCTCTATACACCACTCCAGGGCGCGCCGGTCATCGGCCGCGCCCTTGCCCGGCTAGCCGGAGCGCCGATCGAGACCACCATGGTCGGCAAGGGCCAGGACGGCCCGGAGACCCACCGGGCCGCCGCGGCGAACTCGGCGGTGCGCTGGCTGGACTGGGTCGCCGCCGACGAGCTTCCGGCTCTGGTCGCACAGCACGACGTGTGCCTAGGCATCTTCGGCACCGGACCCAAGGCGCTGCGCGTCGTGCCCAACAAGGTCTTCCAAGGCGCGGCGGCCGGCTGCGCGATCGTCACCTCGGACACCACCCCACAGCGCCGCCTGCTCGGCGATGCCGCGCTCTTCGTGTCACCCGGCGACGACGCAGCGCTCGCCGAGGCGCTGCTGCGGCTGGCCGAGGACCGCGCTGAACTGGACCGGTCCCGAGAGGCCGCGCGACGGCTCGCGCTGCACTCCTTCTCCGCTGAGCAGATCATCACCCCGCTGATCAAGCGGCTCGATGAACTGCCCGCACGCAAATCGGCGACTTCCTGATAGACATACCTGACCTTACGAACCGACAGCGCCCTGAAGCGAGGCGCGAACGAAGGGCTCCGGCATGAGTGGACGAGGCGCGAACGCCCAGCGGACCAACAGCGCACGCCCGGTGGATCAAGTGGCCCCGCTGACGCCAAATGCTTGGCTGCGCTACGACGTGGTCCGTCGGATGATCCCGCCCACCGTTAGCGACGTCCTGGAAATCGGCTGTGGCATGGGAGCCCTCGGGGTGCGCCTGTCCACTCGGTATCGCTATCTCGGTCTTGAGCCGAGCCCCGAGTCGTTCGCGGTCGCCGAACAGCGCATGGCCGTCGGCGGGCGGGGCGAGGTGCGCAACGTGCTGGCCGAGGACCTCGACCCGGCGGACCGCTTCGACCTCGTGTGCGCTTTCGAAGTGCTGGAGCACATCGAGGACGACGCCGCAGCGCTGCGCTCATGGGCGCAGCGGGTGCGGCCCGGCGGCTGGCTGCTGCTTTCCGTGCCGGCACATCAGAAGCGGTTCGCCGCCGGCGACGAAATCACCGGGCACTTCCGGCGCTACGAGCCCGCGGATCTCGCCTCGCTTCTGGAGAAGACCGGCTTCGTACGACCCGAGGTGCGCGAATACGGCATGCCGCTCGGCTTCGCCCTGGAGGCGGGGCGCAATCTCGTCGTCCGCCGGCGCATCGCCGCGACTCAGAACGCTTCGAAGGCGGAACTCACCGGCGCCTCGGCGCGCCTGCTCCAGCCAAAGGGCGCGCTGTATGGAAAGGTCGCCCGCTTCGGCACTGCACCGTTCCGCATGGCACAGCGCGCGTTCCCGCACAATGGGACCGGCCTTGTCGCCCGCGCGCAGTTGCCCGCAGCCTGATCCGGCTGACGGCGCGGCCGCGATACCGCGATCCACGCCGTCGTCTGCCGAGGTCACTCGCCGCGAGAGCGCACAATCAGGTCCGCCAGCAAGGCCATCACACCGATAATCAGACCGGTCAGGAAGATCAGCACGGTGTCCCCGGCGATCCGCACCGGGTGCATCACCATGTCGTAGACCCCCTTGCCGAAGCCTATGGCGACCAGCCACAGCGCCGGCGGCATCAGGACCTTGAGCGGGTTGAAGTACATCACCATCCGCAGCACCTGC
>DASUAR010000043.1:0-15737 GCA_035763685.1 Actinocrinis sp.
AGATGGTTCACTGCGCGACGAGCCTGGGCGTGCGGCCGGAGCGTCCTCATACCGGTTGTCTGTGGGCGTTTCGGCCGTGCGTCCAGGCGAAGTCGATCACCGGATTCGCCCCTTGAGACATTCCCCAACAGCGCCTAGC
Source organism: Actinocrinis sp. (assembly GCA_035763685.1). GTDB lineage: Bacteria > Actinomycetota > Actinomycetes > Streptomycetales > Catenulisporaceae > Actinocrinis. Next base: position 140 of record DASUAR010000043.1, read on the forward strand.
CGTTGCCAAGGTTCTGAATCAGCAGCACGTCCTTCAGCCCGCTGTCAGGGTGCTGCGCCTTCCACTGCTCCAGCTTGTCCGCCAGGGTGCTGCTACCGACGATGAGCCGCAGCGGCGTCGACGACTGAGCGAGGATGCCCTCCAGCGCGGTCACGCTCTTGTCCTGGTCCGCGGTCCATCCCGTACCCGAATCCGCGGTCGCCCCCAGGTTCGGCGCCGCGTTCAGCTGGTAGATCTGCGGCGAGATCGAACCGTCGTCGTGGTTGAGCGTCGCCATCAACAGCGAGAGGTTGATGTTCTCCAGGGTGTGGTCCTGCCAGACGGTCAGCGTGGGCACTCCGTCGCCGAGCAGGCCGCGCGCCAGCAGGGTGTCCATCGCGTCCCGGTTGGCCGGGAAGATGTGGTCGCCGCTGCCCCAGACCCGGGCCCAGGTGGTGTGCCGCCCCGGCTTCATCTTCAGGTAGCTGAACTTGAGCGGGCCGTAGTAGAAGCTGTCCGTCGCCACGAACCCGGCCAGGATCGCGACGCAGCCGATCGCCGCGCCGACCACGCCGCGGCTGGGCAGCTTCGGCCGGCGCAGCAGATGACCGGCGGTTCCGACGCCGACCAGCGCGATGATGACCCACGCCTGCACGGCCTTCTGGAAGTAGTACGAGGTGGTGTGGATCGTCGCGTGCTGATACGCCCAGAACGCGAGCACGGCCGCTCCGCAGAATGCGGTGCTCGCCAGCGCCGCCAGCGCGGTCGGTCGGCGTCGCGCGGCGTGGGTGGCGAATCCGATCACTGAGAGCACCGCGATGATCGCGAGGCTGCGCTGCGTCATCGGCACCGTGAAGCCGATGGCCAGCGCGGCCTGCGAGGACTGCAAGCCGCTCTGCTTCGCGGAGAGCACCTCCGAAAGCGAGACCGGGATCGCCACGATCGCCGCGCCCACAGCCAGCTTCCAGTGCGGCAGCCAGCGCTTGCGGTAAAGCACCGCCGACACCACGATGATCAGCGCGGCGAAGGGCGCGAACAGCTCATAGGTCAAGCAGATCGCGATGGTCAGCGCGGCCATCAGCACGATGTGCAGCCGGCCGCTGGACGGCGGACGCAGCGCGCACGCGGTGACCAGCGCCAGCAGCCCCATCCCGAAGATCTGCGGGTCCCAGCCGCACCAGATCGACGTGGTCATCACGCCGGTGGACAGGAACGAGGCGATCGCCGCGACCAGGAAGGTGCGCCGCCATCCGGCCAGCGCCGGACCGGCCACCCAGCGCGCCGCCCAGGCCACGCACAACACGAAGAAGCCGTAGCCGAGGCAGGTGTACACCTCGTACCGCATCAGTTCGGCGGTCGGGCTGCCCGGATCGGTGTGCGAGGTGACGAAGATGTCCAGCAGGGCGTAGGTGAAGTGCTGGCCGGGCGGATACACGGCGAGCATGCCCGGGTCCACGACGCCGCGCGCCTTGCCCTGCATGAGGTAGGTGTAGCCGCCGAGCCGGTGGATCGAGTCGAACAGGCTGAAGTGCCGGGTCCGGTCGCCGGTCAGCGCGGAGAAGGCCAGCCGGTGCCCGGCGCTCATGAACCACAGCGGCCCGTACGCCACGGCCGAGGCGATGCCCATCGCGGCCAGCAGCGGCAGGTCGCTGCCGAGGACCCGGCGCGGCCAGCGCGGACGGCGCCGCAGCGCGACCGCGATCGCCAGCAGCACGGTGAGCGCGGTGCCGCCGACCGCGACCGGATTGAGCCCGAAGGGCCAGAACGAGAACAGGATGCCGGCCGCCATCGCGGTGCCGGCCAGCAGGCCGAGCGTGACCATCAGCCGGTCCAGGACGGTGCCGCCCATCCGGACGAGGCCGCCGGTGACGTACACGATGACGACGATCAGCAGCGCGTCGACGTGTAAGAGGTGCGTGATCACCGGAAGCGCCCAGGCGCCCGCGAGCAGGCCGCCGACCAACCGGGGGTCGCGGCCGGAGAAGCGCGCTGCGGCGCCGGGTGCCTCATCCGCGGACGCGCGCTGCTTGGGCAGTTGGCCTGGCAGCGAGCGGGCCCAGCGGACCAGCACTTGTGATCCCATGTCGGTGGCACCTCGTGTCGGAATCCGTCGCCCACCCCCTTTGGTCGGCTGCGACAGTTTAGAGGGTGCGCGGGTAGGACTGCCGGATCAGGCTTCGGGGCCGCACGGGGCAGCTGCAACCGCCGGGCGGCCCATCGTCGCCTTACTGTGGGGTGGCCGCGGCTCGAAACCGGGCCCGCGCTCGTGACACAATCCGGCGTCAGAGAGGAGGAGCGATGAATCTGACGATCCTTACCGGGGCGACGGCGCTCCTGTTCCTCGGCTTCATCTTCGAACTGGTCCGGCGGCGCAGGCTGCGTGAGAAGTACGCCGTGCTCTGGATCTTCGTCGGTGTCATCGTGCTCGGCCTCGGCCTGTTCCCGACCGCGCTCAACCACGTCGCGATCGCGTTCGGCGTGGCCAACGGCGTGAGCCTGGTGCTGTTCTTCGGCGTGATGTTCCTGCTGCTGGTGTGTCTGCACCTGAGCTGGGAGGCCAGCCGTCTTGAGGACGAGACGCGGGTGCTGGCCGAGGAAGTGGCGCTGCTGCGGCTGCGCATGGACGAACAGAGCGAGCGGACCGAGGAGCGTTCGGCGTCGTGACCGATACCCTGCACGCCGCGGCGCCTGACACCGCGGCCGAAGCCGCGACGGGCGAGGCCGCGCGCCGGACCCAGCGGGTGCTGATCATCGTCCCGGCCTGGAACGAGGCCGAGTCGATCGGCAGAGTCATCGCCGAGGTCGAGGGCGCGCTGCCGTTCGTGGACGTGCTGGTCGTGGACGACGGCTCCACGGATGGCACCGCGGCGGTGGCCCGGAACGCGGGCGCCGTGGCGGTCCGGCTGCCGTACAACCTGGGTGTCGGCGGGGCGATGCGCCTCGGCTACAAGTACGCCCGCGACCACGGCTACGACATCGCCATCCAGGTCGACGCGGACGGCCAGCACGACCCGGCCTACGTCCCGAAACTCATCGACGCGCTGTCGGAATCCGCGCTGGTGATCGGGGCGCGTTTCGCCGGCGAGGGCGACTATCGGGTCCGCGGCCCGCGCCGGTGGGCGATGACCATGCTCTCCTGGGTGCTCTCCCGACTGGCGCGCACCAAGCTCACCGACACCACCTCGGGTTTCCGGGCCTGCAATCGCGAACTGATCGCGCTGTTCGCGGACTGGTACCCGGTCGAGTACCTCGGGGACACGGTCGAGACGCTGGTACGCGCGCTGCGGCTGGGTTTTCGGGTCAGCCAGATCCCGGTGGCGATGCGGCAGCGGCAGTTGGGTACGCCGAGCCAGTCCCCGGCCAAGGCGATGCTTTACCTCGGCCGGGCCTTCCTGACGCTCTTCCTGGCTCTGGTCAGGCGCTGAGCCGCTTACTCGGAGAGGCCGCGTAACGCAGCAGTTGGCGCGCTGAGTCCATCCTGCGCTGCTTAAGCGCCGAGGGCACCAGGCTCAGCGCGTGCAGGCGGGCCGAGCGGTGGCGGCGCGAGACCGTCGCCGCCTCGGTCCACCCGATCGAGTCCAGGTGAGCGGCGGTCTCCAGGAAGAAGGCGCGGGCCTCGGCGAACCGGCGTCCGTCGATCGCCTGCTTGGCCGACTCGCTGGACAGGTGCCGCCGGTACTGGAAGCACACGTGATCTCCGGCGATCAGCTCCTCGCCGCGCTCCACCAGCTTGATGATCATGTCGAGGTCCTGAATCACCTCCAGGTCCTCGCGGAAGCCGACCGCCGCGACCGCCTCCGTGCGCCAGCAGATCGACGGGAAGTAGAGCCAGTTGCCGCGCAGCAGGTTCACCGCGAGCTCCTGGCCGCGCAGGTGGTGCGGACCCGGTCCCTTGGGCTTGTAGATCCGCCGTTTGGCCGAATCCACCAGCCCGCCGCCGACCACCCGGCCGCTCTCGTCGATGACCTCCACACCGGGCTGCACGATCCCGGCGCCGGGCGCCAGCGCCTCAAGCCGCCGAACCGTGGACACGTAGTCCGGCAGCATCAGGTCATCGCTGCCCATCATGACCATCCGGTCCCGCTTTGCCAGCTCCACGCACTTGCGGAAGTTGCCGGTCACCCCGAGGTTCACCGGGTTGCGCTGATAGCTGACCCGGCCGTCGCCGAGCGCCGCGAACCACTCCGGGACCCCGGCGGCCTCGCCGTCGTCGACCACCGTCAGATGCCAGTCCGGGTCGTCCTGCGCCAGCACGCTGCGCACCGCGGCTTGCATCATCGCGACATCGCCGTAGTACGGCATCATGATGTCGATGCTCGGCATCTAAGAGTCCTTATTCCATTGTCGCGGAAGGCTGCCTGAGGTCAGAAACTCGTGCCGAGCAGGAACTCGGCGAGCGACAGGTGCCAGTCCGGCATCGGGGGCAGTCCGGCGGCGGCCCACCGCTCGTGGCCGAGCACGCTGTAGGAGGGGCGCGCCGCGGGCCGCGGGAACTTGTCGCTGGTGGTCGGGCGCACCCGGTCCGGGTCCAGCCCGGACAGCTCGAAGGCCGCGCGGGCCAGGCCGTACCAGGTGGTCTCGCCGGAGCAGGTGCCGTGGTACGCGCCGGCCGGCGCCTGCCCGGCAAGCGCGGCGCCGCCGAGCGCGATGAGCTGCGCGGCCAGGGCGCGCGCCCAGGTCGGCTGGCCGCGCTGATCCTCCACCACGTCCAGGAATTCCCGCTGCCGCGCCGCGTTGAGGATCGTCGCGACGAAGTTCTTGCCGTGTTCGCCGTAAAGCCAGGCGGTGCGCACCACGAAGCCGGTCTCCGGCAGGGTCTGGAACACCGCCTGCTCGCCGGCCAGCTTGCTGCGGCCGTAGGCGTTGACCGGGCTGCTCGGCGCGTCCTCCGGGATCGGCGCGGTCGCGTCGCCGGGGAAGACGTAGTCGGTGGAGAGGTGCAGCAGGATCGAGCCGGAATCGGCGCACGCCGAGGCCAGATTCTGCACCGCGACGCCGTTCACCGCGGTCGCCTCGGCCTCGCGCGTCTCCGCGCCGTCCACGTCGGTCCACGCGGCGGCGTTGACGACCACGTCCACGCCCTCGACCGCGCGCTTGAGCGCATCCGGATCGGTGATGTCCAACTCGGCCCGGCCCAGCGCGATGACCTCGTGCACTGCTTCGTCCGTCGCGGCGGTGTCCTTGAGCCCGGCCTCGTCGAGCGCCGCGTCGATGCGCGCGGTCTCGCCGCGCTCCGGTTCGCCCAGCGGGTGCCCCGGTCCGATCAGCAGCTGCGCGACTTCCCGGCCGAGCATCCCGGCCGCGCCGGTGACCAGCCAGCGGGCCACTACAGAGCCGCCTTCGCCTTGAGGGGTTCCCACCAGGCGCGGTTTTCGCGGTACCACTGCACCGTGCGCGCCAGGCCCTCCTCGAAGGTGACCTGGGGGGTGTAGCCGAGCTCGGCGCTGATCTTGGCGATGTCCAGCGAGTAGCGCCGGTCGTGGCCCTTGCGGTCGGGCACGGCGTCCACGCTGCTCCAATCCCTGCCACAGGCCTCCAGCAGCAGCGCGGTCAGCTCCTTGTTCGTCAGCTCCGTGCCGCCGCCGATGTTGTACACCTCGCCGCTGCGGCCCTTGGTCAACGCCAGGTGAATGCCGCGCACGTGGTCGGAGACGTGCAGCCAGTCGCGCACATTGCCGCCGTCGCCGTAGAGCGGAATCTGCTTGCCGTCCAGCAGGTTCGTCACGAACAGCGGGATGACCTTCTCCGGGAACTGATACTGCCCGTAATTGTTCGAGCACCGGGTGACCACGACGTCCTGGCCGTGCGTGCGGGCCGCGGCCAGCGCGAGCAGATCGGAGCCGGCCTTCGCGGCGGAGTAGGAGGAGTTGGGCGCGAGCGGCCACTCCTCGGTCCACGAGCCCTCGTCGATCGAGCCGTAGACCTCGTCGGTGGAGACATGCAGGAACCGGCCGACGTGGTGCCGGCGGGCGGCGTCCAGCAGCAGCTGAGTGCCCAGCACATTGGTCGTGACGAAGCTCGTCGGGTCGGTGATCGAGCGGTCCACGTGGGTCTCCGCGGCGAAGTGCACGATCGCGTCATGACCTGGCAGGACGTGATCCAGCAGCTCCGCGTTGACGATGTCGCCCTTGACGAAGCGGTACCGCGGGTCGTCGGCCACCGGGGCGAGGTTCGCCAGATTGCCGGAATAGGTCAGCTTGTCGTACACGGTCACCGAGTGCTCGGTACTGCCGTCGAGTTCCCCGCCGAGCAGTCCGCGCACGTACTCCGAGCCGATGAAACCGGCTCCGCCGGTAACCAGGATTTTCATGCGTGGCATCCTATCGCCTGCCCGCGCTGTGTCCCCGAGTTCCATAATCGGGCGGTGACCTGCGACGATTAGCGCCGCGTCGATGGAGACGATACGCTCGGCCGACGCGCGAAGCGCCGCGAACAAGGAGTGCTGCTGGTGTCCGCCCCGCAAGAGCCGACCGCCGAGAGCCCGACCGAGTCGGCTCCTGACTCCCGGCTCCCGGCCGTGACGGCGATTCTGACCGCCTATCACCCGGACGAACGGCTGGCCGCGGTCGTCGAATCCGCGCTCGCGGACTGCACCCGCGTGATCATCGCCGACAACACCCCGGCCGGTTCGCCGAGCCTGGCCGCGAAGCTGGACGATCCGCGCATCGAGGTCATCGCGATCGGCAGCAACCTCGGGCTGGGCGGCGCGCTGAACCTGGCCGTCAAGCAGCTTCCGCCTGACGCGCAGGCGGTGCTTCTGCTGGACCAGGACTCGGTACTGCCGGAAGGCCTCATCCCGGGTCTGGCCGCGCACTTGCGCGACGATCCCACGATCGGCGTCGCGGCCCCGACCCCCTGGGACGCCAAGCACGAGAAGTTCTACAACGTCGGCGCGGGCCTGCACGACTCGACCGTGGACCGCGAGGCCGTGATCACCTCGGGGATGCTGGTGCGCCGCGAGCTGATCGACCGCATCCCGTTCCGCGAGGACCTGTTCAACGACTTCGTGGACATCGCCTTCTGCGTCGAGGTGCGGCGCACCGGCGCGCGCATCGTGCAGGACTACCGGATCAAGCTGCCGCACTCGATGGGCGATCGGCGCGAGCACAAGGTCGGCCCGCTGACCGTGCGCGTCATCCACTATCCGGCCTGGCGGCACTACTGGATCGCCCGCAACGGCATGCGATTCGCGATGGACAACGTGCGCGAGCACCCGCTCGGCTTCCTGCCGATGGCCGTGTTCCTCGGCCGCAAGTTCGTCTCCACCACGCTGTTCGAACCGGACCGCCGCCACCACCTGCCGGCGCTGACCCGCGGTGTGCGCGACGGCGTGCTGAACCGAGCGGCTGCTCGTTATCTGCCCGAGGGCGCCAACCCGCCCGGACTGAACATCAAGGGCTGAGTACGGTGTCGCTGCGCATCGCGGCCGTCGCGACCGCATACCACCCGGACGACCGGCTCACCGCGGTCGTCGAGTCGGCGCTGGAATCCTGCTCGACCGTCATCGTCGTGGACAACACGCCGGGCACCGAGCCGACCGTCGCCGACAAGCTGGCCGGACTCGGCACCGGCGCCGACGGCAGCGGCCGCGTCAAGGTGCTGCGATCCGGCGCGAACCTCGGTCTGGCCGCGGCGCTCAACCTCGGCGTCGCCGAACTGCCCGGCGACGCCGAGGCCGTGCTCCTGCTCGATCAGGACTCTGCATTGCCAGGCGAGGTGGTGACCGCGCTCGCCGGCTACCTCGACGACCCGACGATCGGCATCGCCGCGCCGACGCCCTGGGACGCGACGCACGACTCCTCCTACGACAACCTCGCCGCGCTGCGCTCCGAGGTGGCCGACCGCACCGACGTGATCACCTCCGGGATGCTGATCCGCCGCGGCGCGTTGGAGCGGGTCGGGCGGTTCCGCGAGGACTTCTTCGTCGACTTCGTGGACATCGACTTCTGCCTGCGGCTGCGCCGGGCCGGCCTGCGCATCGTGCAGGACCAGCGGCTCAAGCTGCCGCATTCGCTCGGCGACCGGCGCCCGCACCGGCTCGGCCCGCTCCAGGTGCAGGTCGTGCACTATCCCGCGTGGCGGCTCTACTGGATCGCCCGCGGCGCCGCGACCCTGCTGCGCGAGAACCTGCGCCGCGACCCGCTCTGGTCGGCGAAGGCAGTGCTCTTCCTCGCCTCCTGGACCTGGCGCACCGCGGCCTTCGAGGACACCCGCGCCAGGCACTCGGCCGCGTTGCTGCGCGGCATGCGCGACGGCCTGCTCGGCCGGGTCAGCCTCCGTTATTTGCCAGAGGGAGCCAGCTACCGTGCCGCACGGTGAATTTGAAGGCGCCGCAGCGGAAGCCGCCGCGCCGGTCGGTCCCGTCGCCGCGATCGTCACCGCCTACCACCCGGACGAACGCCTCGCGCAGGTCGTCGAGTCCGCGTTGGCGAGCTGCGCGCTGGTGATCGTGGCGGACAACACCCCGGCCGACAGCGCCTCGAGCGCGGAGAAGCTGGACCACCCGAAGGTCAGGGTACTGCGTTCCGGGCAGAACCTCGGCCTGGCCGCCGCGCTCAACCTCGGGCTGCGCGAGGTGCCCGCCGAAGCCGGCGCGGTGCTCTTCCTCGACCAGGACTCGGTGCTGCCGCCGGACCTGGTGCCCGGTCTCGCCAGGCACCTGGCGGACCCGACCATCGGCGTGGTCGGCCCCGCGCCGATCGACGCGGAGAAGGGCGGGCAGTACGAGACGCTGTCCGTGCTGCACGGCGACGTCTCGGACCGCTACAGCGTGATCACCTCCGGAATGCTGGTGCGCCGCTCGTGCTTCCAGTCGGTTTCCGCTTTCCGCGAGGACTTCTTCGTCGACTGCGTGGACATCGACTTCTGCCTGCGGCTGCGCCGGGCCGGGGTGCGCATCGTGCGGGACAAGAAGCTCGCCCTGCCGCACTCGATCGGCGACGGCCGCGACCACCGGCTGCTCTTCGTCCCGGTCCGGGTGCTGCACTACGCGGCCTGGCGGCACTACTGGGTCGCCCGCAACGGCATGGTCCTCACCCGCGAGCACGGCCGCGCGCTGCCCGGATTCGCGCTCATCAACGCGCTGTTCATGGCGCGCTGGCTGGCCGCGACCGCGGTGTTCGAACCCGAACGCCGCACCCACGTGCGTGCGATCGTGCGCGGCCTGCGCGACGGTCTCACCGGCCGGACCGATCTGTCGTACCTGCCGCGCGGGGCCGAGTATCACGGCGTGCAAGCCCCGATGTAACCGATTAGGGTTGCGCTGCGTCCAAGGGATGCAGGCCTCCTTCAGGTCTGGCGCATGCTGCCTGTAAGGTTTGCTCTCGCGCAGGTCAAGAGCGCTCACTCGGCTTGTGGACACGGCAGGCGGACCCGAAGCGGGCCCTCGCCGTCAATAATCTGTTCAGGAAATGAGGGCATCGATGACAGACGCGGTCGGGTTCCCGCGGGATGTCGTGGTGGTCGGCGGATGCGGCCATGTCGGACTGCCGCTCGCGATCGCTTTCGCGGACCGCGGCGCCAACGTCGGCATCTACGACACCAGTGCCGAGGCGGTCGAACTGGTCAACAGCGCGCAGCTGCCGTTCGACGAGCCCGGCGCCGATCCGGTGCTCAAGCGGGTCGTGGCCGAGGGGCGGCTCAAGGCCTCGACCGATCCGGCGATCGTCGGCACCGCGGCCAACGTGGTCGTGGTCATCGGCACGCCCGTGGACGAGCATCTGAACCCGGATCAGACCGCGATCCCGCGCGCCCTCGGGGTGTGCTCCGAGCACTTCCGCGACGGTCAGCTGCTGGTGCTGCGCAGCACCGTCTACCCCGGAGTGACCGCGCTGGTCGAGAAGATGGTCGACCGCCTCGGCGTGGACATGCCGGTGGCGTTCTGCCCGGAGCGCATCGCCGAGGGTAAGGCGATGACCGAGCTGTTCAGCCTCCCGCAGATCGTCTCCAGCCGCACCGAGCACGGCCTCAAGCGGGCCCGCGAGCTGTTCGGGCTGCTGACCGAGACCGTGGTCGAGCTCTCGCCGGAGGAGGCGGAGCTGGCGAAGCTGTTCACCAACGTCTGGCGCTACATCAAGTTCGCCACGGCCAACCAGTTCTACATGATGGCCAACGACCAGGGCCTCGACTTCGACCGCATCCGCAAGGGCCTGGCCTTCGACTATCCGCGGGCCGCGGACATGCCGGGCGCGGGCTTCGCCGCCGGGCCGTGCCTGTTCGAGGACACCATGCAGCTGGCGGCCTTCAACAACAACAACTTCGCCCTCGGCCACACCGCGATGACGATCAACGAGGGCATGCCGCTGTACCTGGTGCACAAGCTGGAGGAGCAGCACCAGCTGGCCGACCTGACCGTGGGCATCCTCGGCATGGGCTTCAAGGCCGAGTCGGACGACATCCGCTCCAGCCTTTCCTACAAGCTGCGCCGCATCCTCAAGTTCAAGGCGGGCGACGTGCTGTGCACTGACCCGTACGTCAAGGTCGACCCGACGCTGCTTCCGCTCGAAGAGGTGCTTGAGCGCGCCGACCTGCTGATCATCGCGACCCCGCACCCCGAGTACCGGAACCTGGTGACCGACAAGCCGGTCGCCGACATCTGGAACGCGCTGGGACAGGGCGTGCGCGTGTGAGCCTGGATTCCCCAGCCTCCGCGGCGCAGCGCACGCGGAGCCGTTCCGCCGCAGCGCAGAGGACCGAGATGCAGTCAGCCGAGACGGCGCCCGGACCGCGCGTCTCGATCGTGATCCCCGCGTACAACGAGGGCGTGCACATAGTGCCCGTCCTTGACCGGCTGTTCGAGGCGGTGACGCTGCCGTGCGAGGTGATCGTGGTGGTCGACTTCGCTGAGGACGAGACGGTCCCGGTGGTGGAGGAGTACTCCCGCGAGGAGCCGCGCATCCGCCTGGCGGTCAACACCTATGGGCGCGGACCCGCCAACGCGATCCGGTTCGGCATCGACAGCGCGTCGGCGCCGGTGGCCGTGGTGACGATGGCGGACGGCTGCGACGACGCGAGGCAGATCGACGACCTGACCCGCCTGGTGGAGCGCGGGGTCGCGGTGGCCGCGGCCTCCCGGTACATGGCCGGCGGCCAACAGGTCGGCGGCCCGTATCTCAAGGGTATGATCTCCAAGCTGGCCGGCCGCTCGCTGCGGGTGTTCGCCCGCATCGGCACCCGCGACGCCACGAACTCGTACAAGGCCTACTCGACCGAGTTCGTCCGCCAGGTGGGCATCGAGAGCCGGGCCGGATTCGAGATCGGCATCGAGCTGACCGCGAAGGCCCGCAGGATGCGCCTTCCGGTGGCCGAGATCCCGACGATCTGGCTGGACCGGCAGGCCGGGGTGTCCAATTTCAAGATCGCCCAATGGATCCCGAAGTACCTCAAGTGGTACCGCTTCGCCTTCGGGCCGCGGATGACCGCAGCGCAGTTCCAGGCCCGGCAATCCGCCCGCAGCCAAGCCAAGAAGACCGAGGAAGACTAAGACTCATGGAAAAGGTACTGATCAGCGGCTCGGCCGGGTTCATCGGCGGTTATGTCGTCGAGGAGCTGCTGAGCCGCGGATACGCCGTGGTCGGTGTGGACAACTTCTCCAAGTACGGCAAGGTCAAGAAGTCCTACGACGAGCACCCGAACTACAAGCTGGTCGAGGGCGACTGCCAGGACGTGGCGCTGATGACCTCGCTGCTCGAGGACTGCGACCACTTCATCGCCGGGGCGGCGATGATCGGCGGCATCTCGTACTTCCACACCTACGCCTACGACCTGCTCGCCACCAACGAGCGGATCATCGCAGCCTCCTGCGACGCGGCGATCGCGGCGCACAAGGCCGGCCGGCTGAAGAAGGTCACCTACCTCTCCTCCTCCATGGTGTTCGAGTCCACCGACACCTGGCCGTCCTACGAGGGCCAGGAGCGCCAGGTGCCGCCGCCGCTGTCCTCCTACGGCTTCCAGAAGCTGGCCGTCGAGTACTTCGCCCGCGCCGCGTGGGACCAGTACAAGCTGCCTTACACGATCGTGCGGCCGTTCAACTGCGTCGGCATCGGTGAGTCGCGCGCGCTCGGCGACGAGGAGATCCTGTCCGGCAACGTGAAGCTCGCGATGAGCCACGTGGTGCCGGACCTGGTGCAGAAGGTGCTCAAGGGCCAGGACCCGCTGCACATCCTGGGCAGCGGCGAGCAGATCCGGCACTACACCTACGGCGGCGACCTGGCCGCCGGCATCGTCACCGCGATGGAGCACCCTGACGCGGTGAACGAGGACTTCAACCTGTCCACCGCCGAGGGCACCACGGTGCTCGACCTGGCCGCCGCGATCTGGCGCAAGATCAAGGGCGCGGACTCGGAGCTGAAGGTGATCAGCGACGATCCGTTCGAGTACGACGTGCAGCGCCGGGTTCCGGCCACCGAGAAGGCCAAGAAGATCCTCGGCTTCGAGGCGACCACCTCTCTCGAGACCATGCTGGACGAGGTCATCCCGTGGATCGCCAACGCGGTCGAGGCCGGCACCATCTGATGCCCGAGCTCCTTCACGGAGCTGATGAGGAAACGCCGGTGGCGGGGGAGGAACCCGCCACCGGCGTCTCCTTGCCAGCCGCGGAAAGCCGGCTCGCGATCGCTCGGCGCTGGGTCAGGTCGCACGCGATCGCGCTGGCCGGCCTGCCGCTGGCCGCGATCGTCTTGTTCGAGCTCTACCTCCACGAGGCCAGGACCGCGCCGCTCAACGGCGACGGCGCGGGCAACGCGCTGCAAGCCTGGGACATGCTGCACGGCAACCTGCTGCTGAGCCACTGGACCGTCTCGGACGTCAGCTTCTATTTCACCGAGCTGCCCGAGTACATGCTCGTCGAGGCCGTGCACGGCCTGAACGGCGATGTGGTGCACATGGCGGCGGCCCTCACCTACACCCTCGCCGTGTTGCTCGCCTGCTGGCTGGCGCGCGGCCGGGCCACCGGCAAAGCGGCCCTCGCCAGGGTGCTGATCGTCCTGGTGATCATGCTGGCGGCTCCGGCGCCGGGCGTCGGCACCGTGGTCCTGCTCGATTCGCCGGACCACTTCGGCACCGCGGTCGCGGTGCTGGTGTTCTTCCTGGCCCTGGAGCGGCTGCCGCGGCGCCGATTCACTCCGGCGCTGCTGTTCCTGGTACTGCTGTGGGCCGAGGCCAGCGACACCACCGCGGTGTTCCTGGCCGGAGCCGCGCTGGCCGTGGTCACCACGGCGCGGCTGTGGCGCGGCGAGGGCGATCGCCGGTACCAGGCCTGGCTGCTCGCCGCCGCGGTGTCGTCGATCGGCATCGCCCAAGAGGTGCCGCGGGTGATCAACCGGCTCGGCGGCTTCGCGATGCACCCGCCGGAGATGACCTTCAACACCGCGGCCCAGATGCCGGACGCGCTCTGGAAGTCGGCCGGCTCGTTCCTCGAACTCTTCGGGGCCGACTTCTTCGGGCTCTCGCTCGCCGGATCGGGGACGGGTGGCGGCAATGGGCTGGCCTGGATGACGACTGTCATCGTGTTGCTCCACTTGTTCGGCGCCGGGCTCGTGGTCGCGGCCTTGATCAAGACGCTGCGCCGGCCGCGCGGCGCCGACCGGATCGCAGCCGGCGAAGCCGGCGACCAGATCGCCAGGCTGATGGCGGTCGGCGTCCTGTTCAATCTCGCGGCCCTGGTGTTCAGCTCGCAGTACCAGGGCGGTTCCCGGGAGATCGCCGGAGTGCTTCCGCTCGCCGCGGTGGTGGCCGCGCGGGTGCTGGGACCGGGGATGGCGCAGCGCAAGCACATCGCGCTGCTGACCGCGTCCGCGGCCGTGTTCGCCGCAGTGCTCGTACATCACGCCGGCGGAACGAGCCAGTCCCCTTATGCGCAGAAGGTCGAGGCCTGGCTCAAGCAGAACGGCTACAAGTACGGCATCGGCGGCTACTGGACCTCGCACAGCATCACGGTCGGATCCGGCGGCGCGGTGCAGGTGAGCCCGGTCAACGTCGGCTCGGAGGGCATTTCGGCGTACCACTGGGAGTCGAAGTCGACCTGGTACGACCCGCAGGCGCACTACGCGGACTTCCTCGTCGTCGATCTCGCGAATCCGCTCGCCATCAAGTACGCCCCGCCGGATCGGGCGGTCAAGCAGTTCGGCCCGCCGGTCCGCACCGTCGGCATCGGCGGCTGGGAGATCATGATCTGGAACAAGAACCTGCTCGACGAGCTACCCCGAGGCTGAGTCGAGGCCGGCCGGACCGCGGCGGTGGGCGTCGCTAGGGCGTCGCAGGGTCCGCGTCCAATCGTCCAGGCGCTTCGGGTACCGTGGGTCTGCGCTCAGCAACCCGACCGATTGGCTGTCCACATATGCGCGGAATCATCCTGGCAGGCGGCACCGGCTCGCGGCTGTGGCCGATCACCAAGGCCATCTCCAAGCAGCTCATGCCGGTCTTCGACAAGCCGATGATCTACTACCCGCTCTCCACGCTGGTGATGTCGGGGATCGACGAGATCCTGATCATCACGACGCCGGAGGACCAGGCGGCGTTCCAGCGGCTGCTCGGCGACGGCTCGCAGTTCGGCTTGCGCCTCGAATACGCGGTGCAGGAGCGGCCGGAGGGCCTCGCGCAGGCGTTCATCCTCGGCGAGCAGTTCATCGGCGACGAGTCGGTTGCGCTGGTGCTCGGTGACAACATCTTCCACGGCGTCGGGCTCGGGCGGCAGCTGCGCAACCACACCGACCTGAAGGGCGGCCTGGTCTTCGCCTACCCGGTCGCCGACCCGAGCGCGTACGGCGTCGTCGAGTTCGACGAGAGCGGCCGCGCGGTCTCGATCGAGGAGAAGCCGGTCAAGCCGAAGTCCCGGTACGCGGTTCCCGGCCTCTACTTCTACGACAACCGCGTGGTCGAGATCGCCAAGGCGCTCAAGCCGAGCGCGCGCGGCGAGCTGGAGATCACCGGGGTGAACGCGGCCTACCTGGACGCCGGGGAGCTGACCGTATCGGTGCTCGACCGCGGCACCGCGTGGCTGGACACCGGCACGTTCACCTCGATGGTCCAGGCCGCCGAGTACGTGCGGGTGATCGAAGAGCGTCAGGGCTTGAAGATAGGGTGCGTGGAGGAGACCGCTTGGCGCGCCGGGTTCCTCGACTCCGCGCGGCTGCGCGAGCTGGCCGAACCGCTGCTCAAGAGCGGATACGGCGCTTATCTGCTCAACCTGCTGGATAATGAAGGCAGTCCGGGAGGCTTGTCATGAGCATCGAGTTCGCCGCCAGCGCGGTACATCCGCTGGCCGCCGCCACCGTCAGCGACAACACCCCGTGGGTGGGGCCCGGCATGCTGGGCTTCATCATCGTGGTGATCATCGGCCTGGCCACCTGGTTCCTCGGCCGGTCGATGGCCAAGCAGCTGCGCAAGCTGGACGCCGGACGGGCCGAGCAGCAGGAGTCCGATGCGCAGGACGAGCGCGAGACGCCGGCACCGCCGCAGGACGTGAAGCTGAACGGCGCGCACTAGGCGCTGTTGGGGAATGTCTCAAGGGGCGAATCCGGTGATCGACTTCGCCTGGACGCACGGCCGAAACGCCCACAGACAACCGGTATGAGGACGCTCCGGCCGCACGCCCAGGCTCGTCGCGCAGTGAACCATCTGC
>DASUAR010000044.1:0-9450 GCA_035763685.1 Actinocrinis sp.
GGAGCGCACCTTCCCGGTGCACACCCCGGTGATCGAGAAGATCGAGGTCGTCACCCGCGGCGACGTGCGCCGTGCCAAGCTCTACTACCTGCGTGACCTGCGCGGTAAGAAGGCGAAGATCAAGGAGAAGGTCGACTACGCACGGTAGTTCGGCCGGTGCGCCGGATTCCGCAGAACCGGCGGCCTACTTTTCCCGTGTCACCCTCGGTACCCTCGGGAACCGGGGGTGTTCGCCTTTCTTCAGGCGGAATCGGTAGTCTGCGAAGCTGGTGGCACCAGCGCGCGGCGCGGTGCGAGGCGACTGGAGGACCGGCGTGGGTAAGGGGCGGCGACGCCGGCTCAAGCCGATCAAGCTGTGGCGGGAGATTCCCATCCTGCTCGGCATCGCCCTGCTCCTCGCCCTCGGCATCAAGTCGTTCATGGTTCAGGCGTTCTTCATCCCATCCCAGTCGATGCAGAACACGATCCTGCCGGGCGACCGGGTGCTGGTGAACAAGTTCTCGCCCTGGTTCGGGGCCCAGCCGCAGCGCGGTCAGATCGTGGTCTTCCACGATCCCGGGGGTTGGCTTGAGGGCACCGCGACACCGGTTAGCGACAACCCGATAGTGCGTGACGTCAAGGGTGTCTTCACCTACGTCGGGCTGCTGCCGTCCGCGAACGAGCACGATCTGATCAAACGGGTCATCGGGGTACCCGGAGATCGTGTGGTGTGCTGTGATGCCCAGGGCCGGATCACGGTCAACGGGGTACCGCTCGACGAGACGGGTTATCTCTTCCCGGGCGCGCAACCGTCCGCCATCCGTTTCGATGTCACCGTCAAACCCGGCCGGATCTGGGTGATGGGCGACAACCGCGGGGACTCGGCCGATTCCAGATACCACATGACCGGTGGATCTGACGGTACTGTGCCAATCAGCGACGTGGTGGGTCACGCGTTCGTGTTGATCTGGCCGCCAAGCCGCGCCGGCGGACTGGGTGTTCCGGCTACCTTTCACCAGAAGGCGTTGGCCGGATTCCCCCCGGCTCCGGCGCTGCCCGCCACCGCTGCGCTCCTCGGGGCGTTCCCGGTGCGGCTGCTAGGCCGGCGAGGGTGGCGATGGGCTAGGTCGACACGGTTCCTAACAGACACGAGGTTGCGACGTGGCATTGGACAGACCGGACGCACTGGGCGCACAGGGGCAGCCCGGGACGGTGACCGGTGGGCGCGGAACCGATGGGGACGGTTCGCGCGGACACGGTGGCGATGGCGGCTTCCCGGCTCAGGACGGCTTCGGGACTTCGGCGGACTTCGCCGCCCACGCTCCGGACCCGGGGACCGCGGCGTCTGAGGAGGCGTCAGGGCCCGGCTTCAACGGCCACGCCGGAGCCGACGAGCCCGGGATCCAGGATCCGGACCAGCCGCAGCCGGAAGGCAGCGGCGGTGGCGAAGAGGGGGGCGCTAAGCCGCGTTCCGCGCTCGGCTGGGTCTTGCTGCCGTTCGCGGCGGTCTGGCACTTCCTGTTCCCGAAGAAGCCGCGCCCGTTCATCGTGGAGCTGCCGTTTCTCGTCGTCTTCGCCCTCTTCCTCGCCTTCCTGATCAAGACCTTCCTGGTCCAGGCGTTCTACATCCCGAGCGGTTCGATGCAGAACACCCTCGCCATCGGCGACCGGGTGCTGGTGAACCGCGCCTCGGTGTGGCTCGGCGCGCAGCCGCAGCGCGGCCAGGTGGTCGTCTTCCAGGACCCGGGCGGCTGGCTCGGCCCGGAGGAGACCACCTCGAGCAGCAACTGGCTGACCAAGACGCTCACGTTCGTCGGCGTGCTGCCGCAGGACAACGGCGACCTGATCAAGCGCGTGATCGGCGTCGGCGGCGACCGCGTGGTGTGCTGTAACGCGCAGGGCCAGATCACGGTCAACGGCGTACCGCTCGATGAGACGTACCTGTATCCGGGCAACCAGGCAGGCTCCGGTCCGGATGGCACCTTCGCCATCACGGTCCCGCAGGGCCGCCTATGGGTCATGGGCGACCATCGCGAAGTCTCCGAGGACTCCCGTGCGCACCAGAAGCTCAGCGGCGGCGGCACGATCCCGGTCAGCGCGGTGGTCGGCCGGGCCGACGTGATCATCTGGCCGCTCAGTCACTGGAGCACGCTGCCGGTGCCCAACACGTTCAAGCAGACCGGCTTGTCCGTGCTGTCCGCGCCCGGCGGAATCCCGGCCGTGGCGACGGTCGGCGCGCTGCCTGTGACGCTGCTGCGGCGGCGCCGAAAGCTGCGCAAGCTTGCCCGGAAGGCTCAACAGGCACACGAGTAGCTAATCTGATTACGTGTCAGCGCTCCAGCAGCCTCTCGACCTCGGTATCCCACTGCCGCCAACCCTCGACGGCGGGCAGGACCTCTACGCATACGAGGCGGCGCTGCGGCTTTACGGCTTCGCCTCGGTCGCGGGAGCGGACGAGGCGGGCCGCGGTGCGTGCGCCGGCCCGCTGGTGGCCGGCGCCGCGATCCTGCCGCCCGACCTGCGACCCGAGGGCCTGAACGACTCGAAGCTGATGACCGCCGCGGCCCGCGAGCGGGCATATGAGCAGATCGTCGAGCACGCGGCCTGGGCCGTGGCCGTCATCCCCGCCGCCGAGGTGGACCGGATGGGCGTCCAGCAGGCCAACTACGCGGCGCTGCGACAAGCGGTCGCGGGACTGGGGCAGGCGCCGGGCCTCATCCTGTTCGACGGCTTCGCGGTGCCCGGAGTAGTGATCCGCAGTCAAGCTGTGGTCAAGGGCGATCGACTGGCGGCCTGCATTTCCGCCGCCTCGGTGCTGGCGAAGGTGACCCGCGACCGGATCATGGTCGAGTTGCACGAGACCCACCCGGTCTACGGTTTCGCAGCTCACAAGGGGTACTCGACGGCAGCGCACCAGGCCGCACTGGACGAGCACGGCCCGTGCCCCGAGCATCGGCGCTCCTACGCGAACGTGCCCGGGGCGCGGCCGGGCCCCGTGGCAGAACGGGGACAGCCGGGACTGGACACCGCGGCAGCGATTGTGGGTCAGAATGGGGAGGGGAGCGCCCAGGCCGCCCAGGGCGATCTCCTGGACTTCGGCGCAGTCGCCGAAGCCGGTTCACGAGCTCGACTGGACTTTTAGGGGAGCGCGGGAATGAGCGCCGAGGATCTCGAGAAGTACGAGACCGAGATGGAGCTTCAGCTCTACCGGGAGTACCGGGACGTGGTCGGGCTCTTCCGTTACGTCGTGGAGACGGAGCGGCGGTTCTACCTCACCAACCACGTCGACCTGGACGTGCGCTCGGCCGACGGCGAGGTGTACTTCGAAGTCACCATGTCCGACGCGTGGGTGTGGGACATGTACCGACCGGCCCGCTTCGTGAAGAACGTGAAGGTCGTGACATTCAAGGACGTCAACGTCGAGGAGCTGGCCAAGTCGGACCTGGAAGTCCCCACCGACTGACCGTGCCGAGATCTCCCTGGTCGGAAGCCATTCCGGCCGAGTTATCCACAGCCTGAAGAATTTTCGCCCCATCGCCCTTCTTGATCCCGCATCGTGGATCTTGCCGGAAACGTCCGGCGCCGGCGCGAGCCGGATCCACCGAACGCGGCATGCGGGAGAGCGGGCAGGACCATGGGAACAGCGGCAGTATTCGCGGCACACCGCCGCACGCGCGGCGAAGTCGGCGTCACGAGCGGGCTGCACGGCCAACCCGGCAGCTGGCAATGGGGCCATTGGCTCGGCCGATACGGCGAGGAGGCGGCGGCGCACTATCTGCTCGGCGCGGGCTATCAGATCTTGGATCGCAACTGGGTGTGCCGAGATTCAGACCTGCGCGGAGAACTGGATCTCGTCGCGCGCTACCGCAGGATCGTGGTCGCCTGTGAGGTCAAGACGCGAGCCGGTGACCTCCTCGCCCATCCGGCGCAGGCGGTCACCAGAGAGAAGGCCGCGCGGCTGAGGCTGCTGGCGGCCCGATGGCTCCGCGAGCAGCAGCGTGGCGCCTCGCCGCCGCTGCCGCGCGCCGCCCGCCTGCGCATCGACGTCATCGCGATCCGCACCGGCCCGCGGCCTCCGTATCCGTTGCGCAGCCTCGACCACCTCGTCGGCGTGGCGTAGGGCGTACTTTAGAACTGCCGCCTGCGCCGCGACGCCCGCTACGCGCGCACTGGCGCCTCCAGCTGCCCCGATGCACGCCGATGCTTCCGCCGCACACCTCTCGGCTAGCTGCAGGTGCCACCTTCGCTGCCTTCCCGCCGCGTGCCCTCCCCTCCTTCTTCTCTTCCTCCTCACGATCTGGAGCTATCGATGTCTCCCTACTGCTGGCTGCCGCCTGACGCACACGCACACGCGCACGTGCCGACGTGCCTACCGCTTCAGTTCTTCCGCCTCGGCCACCGCCTCGGCCACCGCTCGCCAGGGGTACAGCCATGACCGGATTCGGTCGCGCCTGGTCGGTCGGTCTGCTCGGTCTGCGCGGCACCCCGGTCGAGGTCGAGGCTCATGCGGCGTCCGGCCTGCCTAAATTCACCCTCATCGGCCTGCCCGATTCAGTGCTCAACGAGGCCCGCGATCGAGTCAGGGCGGCCGTGCTGAACTCCGGCATCGACTGGCCGCAGGCGATCCTGACGGTGAGCCTGTCCCCGGCCTGGATCCGGAAGCAGGGCTCGGGTTTCGATCTCGCCATCGCGTACGCCGTCCTGCGGGCCACCGGAGCCGTCCGCCAATCGAAGCTGCACGACGCGGTCTTCCTCGCCGAACTGGGCCTCGACGGCCGGGTGAAGCCGATCCGCGGCGTGCTGCCGTGCGTCATGGCGGCCGCCCGCACCGGACACGGTCCGATCTTCGTCGCCGAGGCGAACGCGGCCGAAGCCGCCCAAGTCACCGGGGTCGAGGTGACGGGGCTGCGCTCGCTGCGGCAACTCGTCGCGCTGGCCAACGGTGAGCCGATACCAGGAGAACCGCCCGGCTTCCTTCCACCGAGCGCGGAGAACCTGCCGAGCGATGGCCCTGCGGTCGAGGAACCCGACTTCGAGCCGGACCTGTCCGAAGTCGTCGGACAGTACGAGGCGCGTCGAGCGCTCGAACTGAGCGCCGCGGGCGGACACCACCTCTTTCTCTGCGGCACGCCGGGCGCGGGAAAGACCATGCTCGCGAAGCGGCTGCCCGGGATCCTGCCGCCGCTCGACAACGAGGCGGCGCTGGAGGTTTCCGCGATCCACTCGCTCAGCGGCACGCTCCCGCCCGGCCGCCCACTGATCACCCGGCCGCCGTTCTGCACGATTCACCACTCCGCGACGGTCGCCTCGATGGTCGGCGGCGGTTCCGGACACCTGCGACCCGGCGCGGTCAGCCGAGCGCACCGCGGCGTCCTCTTCCTCGACGAGATGCCGGAGTTCAGCCGCACCGCGCTCGACGCCTTGCGCGAACCGATCGAATCGGGCGAGGTGGCGATCGCACGGGTCAGCGGAATCGCACACTTCCCGGCGAGCTTCCTGCTCGTCGGCGCGGCGAACCCGTGCCCCTGCGGTCGCGCCGGCAGTGCGCTCGCGGCCTGCACCTGCGCGCCGCGCCAGCGGATCGCCTACCTCGCGCGCATCTCCGGGCCGCTGCTCGACCGCATCGATCTGCGGGTCGATGTGACTCCGGTCGGTCCGGGCGAGTTGCTCGACGCGGCCAGCGGCGGCCAAGGCGGCGAGTGCACCGCCGCGGTTGCGCAACGCGTCGCCGAGGCCAGAGAGCGCGCAGTGCGCCGGCTCGTGGACACGCCATGGCAGTGCAACGCGCAGGTGCCCGGCCAAGTGCTGCGAAACAGTTGGCCGCTGGCCATCGACGCCCTTGCCACCGCCGAGAGAGCGTTGCGCGCGGGCACGCTCAGCGCGCGCGGGCTCGATCGGGTGATTCGGGTCGCCTGGACCGTGGCAGATCTCGCCGGCGCGGACCGACCGGATCGCGTCGCCGTCGACACCGCGCTCGGCTTCCGGCTGGGTTCCGTCGCCCTCGCCTCCGGGTGCTGATCATGCCCGGTTACCGAGACCTCACCGTGCCGCAAGGCCGCACCGCGCTTCAAGATCGCACCTCGCTTCAAGATCACTCGGCGCCGCGCGCCGCGCCGCCTGAATCAGCGATCGAGGCCGACCGGTTGGCCCGGCTCGCGCTCAACCACGCGGTAGAGCCGGCTGACCCGCAGATCGGCCGGCTGCTTGAGCTGCACTCCCCGATCGAGGTGCTCGCCGCGATCAGGACCGACCAGTTGCCCGATCTCGATCCCGATCCGGCTCGCCGCGATCGCTTGGCCGACCGAGGCACCGGCCTGCGGCTCAGACTCGAACCCGGACGAGTCGAGGCCGGCATCGCCGCGGCCGAGGCCGTCTGCGCCCGGTTCATCACGCCGGTCGACGCCAACTGGCCGGCCCGGCTTGACGATCTGGGCCAGCAACGCCCGATCGGAGTCTGGGCCATCGGCTCGTGGGGCGATCCGCCCGGCGCTCCCGCGAATCCGCCCACTGATCAAAGTTCCGAAAGTGGTTCAGCGCCAACCGGCAAGGATCCCGGTTCGCCCGCGTCGACCGCCGAGATGCTGTCGATCGTCGGCGCACGCGCCTGCACGGGGTACGGCTCCTACGTTGCCGGAGCGCTCGGCGCGGACCTGGCCTCGGCCGGAATGGCCGTGGTCTCCGGGGCCGCTCTCGGCATCGACGCCGCGGCGCATCGCGGGGCGCTCGCGGTCGGCGGACCGACGATCGCGGTGCTCGCCTGCGGAATCGATCGGGTGTATCCGCGGGCCCACGACGTGCTGCTGCGCGCCATCGCCGAGCGCGGAGCCGTGCTCTCCGAACTGCCGCCGGGAGCCGCGCCGACCCGATTCAGATTCCTTCATCGCAACCGGATCATCGCCGCCCTCGGCGTCGGCACGGTCGTGGTGGAAGCGGCCCATCGCAGCGGCTCGCTGGTGACCGCGCGGCTCGCGGCAGAACTCGGCCGGGTCGTGATGGCGGTACCGGGGCCGGTGACCTCCGATCAGTCAGCGGGTGCACACGACCTGATCCGCGACGGCGCCACCCTCGTCGTCGGGGCGCCACAGGTCCGCGAGGCCTGCGCGAGCCTGACCGCCGCCTCTCGCGAACTGGGTGGGGTGATGGCCAGGAACGCGCCGCCGATCCGACGGATTCAAGACCAGCGGCGGGCACGCACACAACCGGTCCGACCTAGCGAGCCGGTCGATCCCGTCGAGGAGTTGCTTCTCGAGGCGCTGCCGAGCGCGACCGCGGGGACCGGCTCCGGCGCCGATGTGTTCGCGCTCGCTCGCGTTACCGGCGTCGGACCTGATGCCGTGTTTGCCGCACTGGGCAGACTCGCCGCCTGCGGGCGTGCGGTGAAGGCGGGAGGGGGATGGATGGTGGCGCCCACAGCCTGACGTCGATGATCGGTGGGTACTGGGCCTCGCGGCTTACGTGCTGCGAGACAAGTGCGACCACGCGGCTATGAGCGGCGAGAGGGGCTGCTGTTGCCGCTGGTCAAACGCTGACGTCGCCAGGGCCGAGCGCGTATCTCAACGCGGCTATGGCTCGGTCTTTCACCCTGTGCCTGAACCTCATCCCGGCGCGCCTCACCTGATCGAGCGGGCTCGGATGTGGTTACCGTAGAGATCGTTGTGGTTACGCTACGCTCGGCTTGCGGTCGAGGCTGTGCTTCCGCAGGATCGCCGGCTTGAGAAGGATCGCGTGGTTGAGTGGATCAAGGCGAGTGATGCCCAGGAACGGCCAGGTCCATGAGACCGTTTGCGAAGAGCCCGACGCGGCCGCCCGGCCGCCCGCAGTTCTCGACGCCTTGTGGGCCGAGTTCAAAGCCACCGGCGACCAGCGGCTGCGGGAACGGCTGATCCTGCACTACTCGCCTTTGGTGAAGTACGTCGCGGGACGGGTTTCCGTCGGCCTTTCCGGGACCGTGGACCAGGCGGACTTCGTCTCCTACGGCATCTTCGGCCTGATCGACGCCATCGAACGCTTCGAGCCCGACCGTTCGATCAAGTTCGAGACCTACGCGATCAACCGGATCCGCGGCGCGATCATCGACGAGCTGCGCGCGCTCGACTGGATTCCCCGCTCGCTGCGGCAGAAGGCCCGCGAGATCGAGCAGGCCTCGGTACGGCTGGAGCACCGGCTCGGCCGCACCCCCACCGAGCGGCAGATCGCCGACGAGATGGGCATCACCCTGGCCGAACTGCATCACATCTTCTCCCGGCTCTCGCTCATCAACGTGCTGGCTCTCGACGAGGTGCTGACCCTGTCCACTGGCGACGGCGACCGGCTCAGCCTGGTCGAGACGCTGGAGGACCTGAGCGCGGACGATCCGGTCGAGGCCTACGAGAACCGGGAGACGCGGCACCTGCTCGCCCGCGCCGTCAACACCCTGCCCGACCGTGAGAAGACCGTGGTGACGCTCTACTACTTCGAGGGCATGACGCTCGCCGAGATCGGCGGCGTGCTCGGCGTCACCGAGAGCCGGGTCTGCCAGATCCACGCCAAGGCGGTGCTGACGCTGCGCACCCGGTTGGCTGAGCTGCGTTAGGACCCGCGGCGGAACCGGGGGGCGGGCCGCGGCCCGTTCCCGCATCCGAGTGTTCGAACGTCCGACCATTCGCGAACCGCGCGCAACCGCCTCCGCCAGGGGATCGGCTCGACTAGTCTGGAGTCGTGCCCAGGATCAAGGCTCCGACCGTCGCCGAGCATCGCACAATGCAGCGCACGGCACTCCTGGACGCGGCCCGAGACCTGCTCGCCGACGGCGGGATGGCCGCGCTCACTTTCGCCGCCCTGGCCGAGCGGGCCGGATTGGCGCGTTCCTCGGTATACGAGTACTTCAAGTCCCGAGCCGACGTCGTGGAGGCGCTGGCTGTCGAGGACTTCCCGGCCGCGGTCGCCGACATCAGGGGCGTGATGCTGGCGCAGCCGACGCCGGAACGCCAGATCGCGGCCTACGTGCGGCGTCAGCTGGAACTGGTCGCGCAGCCGGGTCATCGCGGGCTGCTGGCTCTCTCCGTGCTTGAACTCGACGGGCCGGCCAGGGAGCGGATCCGCGCGGCACACGGCATGCTCGTCGATTTGGTGGTGGGCGCGCTTCGGCGGCTCGGGCACCCGGACCCGCGTGCCACGGCCGCGGTGCTGCAAGGCGCCGTGGACGGCGCGGCCAAGCGCATCGATGCCGGAGCCGATCCCACGGCCCTCATCGAGAGCGCGTTGACGCTCGTGCTGTTCGGGGTCCGCGGGCAGCGCCGCGCCCGGTAGGCGGCGGTGGAGGAACGCGGTACGAGCAGGGCTGGCGCGGCCCTAGTATCCCGCGTCGGGGATTCGAGATCTAAGTTCTTGCGATTTTTGGTCGGCTGCCGGGGAGATCTTGGCGAGGTACTCGGCGAGCGAGTGCAGGATCTCCTCGGCGGTCTTGGTCCACACGAACGGCTTCGGGTTCTG
>DASUAR010000045.1:0-9925 GCA_035763685.1 Actinocrinis sp.
CAGTGCAAACCGAATGAGACGGCGGACGGGCCGCCCACGCAACGACCTTGGGGACTGTCGCACGATGACATACGGATCCGACGGCTCGGACTACCCGGACTACGGTCGTCCGACGCCGCCCCCGCAGCGTCCGGGGCAGTACCCTGAGCCCGGCCGGTACCAGGGACAGCAGCCTGACCAGTACTCGGGCGGGCAGGACGAGTCTCAGCGTGCAGGCCGTTCGGAGCGCAGCGAGTTCTTCGACCAGGAGTCCCACTACCCCGGCGGCCAGTCCCAGCGGCGCCCGCAGCAGCGCACGTACGGCCGCCCTGAGCCGTACGACCCGTTCCAGACGCGAGCGCGCGATGAGCAGGCCGAGCGACGTCGCCGCGACGGCGGGCCGGCCGCCGGGCAGGGACGCGGCCGACACGGCGGCGATCCGTACGGCCGCGAGCAGGCGGGGTACGCGGCCAACGGGTCCGGTAACCAGGGCCGCGGCCGGGAACCGTACAACGGCGGCAGCGGATACGGCGAGAACGGCCATGATTACGGCGACGGCCGCGCAGCGCAGGAAACCCGGGCGTACGGGACGGCGCGGCCGCGTGCGACGGATCGACTCAGCGCGACCACTGTGCTGGACGCGCGGGCGTTCGCGGGCAGCGCGGCCGCTGATGCGCGCACGGATCAGACGGAGCCAAGGCGTCGGCGCGCGAGCGGTCCCGACGAGCCCGGCGACCCGAACGAGCCTGGCGGCGGGTCTGGCCGCCGCAAGGCCAAGAAGGTCGTGCCGCCGCACATCCGGCGCCGCCGCAAGATCATCCGCCGCAGCATCCTCGGCGTGTTCGTGGTCTTCTTCGGCTACGTGGGCATCACGCTTTACCCGTACCTGACCGCGCCCGGCACCGACCGGCTCAACGCGCGCGTCGCCGAGTGGGGCCGTGACCACAACCTCGGCTGGGCCGTGACCTGGCTGGAGAACGCGACCTACAAGCCGCCGCCCACCGGCGGCGGGCTCAACGCGAGCCAGATCGCGCAGTTGCAGGGCGCCACCGCCGCACCGCCGGCCAAGCCCGATGTCGACCTGCCGACCAACATCACCCCGCTGGCCGCCGGCACCGTGCCCGGCGAGGGCGTATGGCACCCGGTCACCATGGACGCGCACGGCGTGCCGATCGTGGAGAAGTCGGCGCTGCGCCCCGACGCCCAGCACACCTCGGACCTGGCGTACGCGGTGTGGATGAACCAGAAGGCGCTCAGCTTCACCCTGCACCCCGGCTACCAGCAGCCCGGCGGCACCTGGAAGACCCCCGACACCGTCCCGGCCGACCAGCGCGCCAACCTCGTGGCCACCTGGAACGGCGGCTTCAAGGTCAAGCCCGACGACGCGCTCGCCGGGTTCTACATGGACGGCAAGAGCGCCGTGCCGCTGGTGAACGGTAAGGCAGCCGAGGTCTTCTACACCGACGGCTCGATAAAGATCGGCCAGTGGGGCCGGGACGAGACCATGGGCCCGAACATACAGGCGGTGCGCCAGAACCTGAGCCTGCTGGTGGACAACGGGAAGCTCACCGTGGGCCCGGGCGACGGCTCCAGCGCGCAGTGGGGCTACACGATCAAGAACTCCTACTTCATCGCGCGCTCCGGCGTCGGCATGACCGCCAAGGGCGACATCGTGTACGTCAGCGGCAAGTTCTTGTCGGTGTACACCCTCGCCAAGCTGCTTCAGGCGGCCGGCGCGGTCGACGCGATGGAGCTGGACATCAACCCGGACTGGGTCTCGTTCATGAGCTACAGCGGCGATCCGGCGAACCCGACGATAACCAAGCTGTGGGACTTCACCCAGCCCTCGGACCGCTACTTCCAGCCCTCGGACCGCGACTTCGTGTCGGTGGGCAAGCGTTAGGCTCAGTGCATGGGTGCGGCGCTGACGGACCACTTCGGCCGGACGGCCACAGATCTACGGCTGTCCCTCACCGATCGTTGCGACCTGCGCTGCACCTACTGCATGCCGGCCGAGGGCCTGCCCTGGCTGCCGCGCCCCGAGTTGCTCACCGATGAGGAGATCGTGCGGCTGGTCGCGATCGCGGTCAGTCGTCTCGGCGTGCGTGAGGTGCGGCTGACCGGCGGCGAACCGCTCATCCGGCCCGGCATCCTCAGCATCGTGGCGCGCCTGGCCGCACTGACCCCGCGCCCCGCGCTTTCGGTGACCACGAACGCCACCGCGCTCGAACGACTGGCCGAGCCGCTGGCCAAGGTCGGGCTCGACCGGGTCAACGTCTCACTCGACACCCTCGACCCGCAGACGTTCAAGACGCTCACCCGCCGCGACAAGCACGCCCGCGTGGTGGCCGGCATCGAAGCCGCCGACCGCGCCGGACTGCGCCCGGTGAAGATCAACTCGGTGCTGATGCGCGGGGTCAACGACCACGAGGCCCCGGCGTTGCTGCGCTGGTGCTTGGAGCGCGGCTACGAGCTGCGGTTCATCGAGCAGATGCCGCTCGACGCACAGCACGGCTGGGACCGCGCGCAGATGGTCACCGCGCAGGAGATCCTGCAGCGGCTGGCCGCCGAGTTCCGCCTGGAGCCGGAGGGCGAGGCGCGGCGCGGCGCGGCCCCGGCGGAAACCTGGCAGGTGAACGGCGGGCCCGGCGCTCCCGGCGGCGGCCGGGTCGGCGTCATCGCGTCGGTCACCCGGCCGTTCTGCGCCGCCTGCGACCGCACCCGGCTGACCGCCGACGGCCAGGTACGCACCTGCTTGTTCGCCCGCGAGGAGAGCGACTTGCGCGGCCTGCTGCGCTCGGGCGCGGATGACGAGACCATCGCGCAGACCTGGCGCACGGCGATGCTCGGCAAGAAGGCCGCGGCGGGTATCGGCGAGCCCGGATTCATCCAGCCGGACCGTCCGATGTCGGCGATCGGCGGCTGACGCGCGACGCCGCTTAACCGGGCTGCCGCGGCGGTGTTCTTGCCGCGGCGCCCTTGCCTCGAAAACGCCATCCGGGAACGCGTGCCCGCGGGTCAAGGCTCGGCAAAATGAGGCGTCGGCTCGCGCACGGGGGGACGCGAGCCGACGCGGCATCCTGGACGGCCACGGGGGGAGCCACCCAGCATGCGGGGCAGGGCGCCATAAAGGTCGGCCCCGCCGGCACAGCCCTGACGGGGGAGCAGGGCGTGCATCAGAAGTATGGCATGCCCGCCAGAACTCGTGAACCCCTGCTAACGAAATCCCAGGGGTTGAAACAGTTCCAGCCGGCCCCAGTCCGCACGCGCTCCACGGCGCTCAGGCCGCCGGGCCGTCGTGCGCGGGCGACGGCCGATCAGGGTTCTGATCTGCGGGGCGGTCCTGAGCCGGCGCGCCGTCAGACAGCGGTGCGCGGCGGATGTACCCGTTCGCCGTCGAGGCCTGCGACGCGCCGTCCTCATGCGATCCTGCGCCGGTTCCCGGACCCGGGCTCCGCTCATCCTTGACGAAGAAATCACCCTCGATGAAGCCGCTGCGCTCGCCGGAGCCCGGCAGCCCGCGCTGCGCCGAGCCCAGTTCGTCACGCGGCGGCGCGAGCAGCAGGTTCGTCGGCCCCTTCTCCTGCACCGGACCGCCGTTGGCCCGCACCACCGCCACGTACGGGATGATCATCGCCGCCAGGCAGAGCCCGATCTTGATCGGCCAGGAGATCCCGGGAACGCTGACCACCACGACGACCGCGACCGCGCGCACCAGCATGGTCACGATGTACTGCTTCTGGCGCCGGGTGATCTCCTGCGTGCGGCTGGTCTCGGCGGTCGTGATCCCGTACACCTCGTCCTCGTCGTGCGGACGGTGCTCGTGATCCTCGCGGTTCCCGCTGTTCGGCACCCCCTCAGCCTACGACCGGACGGCCGGTGCGTTACCCGCGGGTGGCCGCCCGGTCGCGGGCTTTCGCCTGGGCGCTCAGCTGGCCTTCGACACCGAGGACATGTTGAAGTCCGCGACCCGCAGCGGCGGCATCGCGGTGCGGGTGAACCAGTCGCTCCACTCGCGCGGCAGGCACTGTTCGCGCCGCCCGATCTCGGCGATCCGGCCCAGCAGGTCGACCGGCGACTCGTTGAACCGGAAGTTGTTCACCACCCCGGTCACCTCGCCGCCCTCCACCAGGTACACCCCGTCGCGGGTGAGCCCGGTCAGCAGCAGAGACTGCGGATCGACCTCGCGGATGTACCACAGACAGGTCAGCAGCAGCCCGCGCTCGGTCGACCTGGTCATCTCCTCCAGGCCCGGCGCGTGCGCGTCGCCCGGGCCCTGCATGAGCAGGTTGTCCCCGGGCAGCGCCAGCGGCAGCCCGATCGTGCTCGCGCAGTGCCGCGTCGTCACCAAGTGCTCCAGCACGCCGTCGCGCACCCAGTCGACCGGCTCCACCGGCAGCCCGTTGTCGAAGACCGACTGGTTGCCGGAGGAATAGCGCGCGATGTGGAACGGCGCGGCCTCAAGGCCCGGGGCGAACGGGTCGGACCACAGCCGCAGCCCCTCGACGCCGATGCGCGAGCCGACCTTCGTGCCGTGCGGCGAATCCGCCCCGCGCCGCGCCGAGAACACCGTGCGGCCGTCGGCCGCGTCCCGCGCCGAGGCCACGTAGCTCATGTAGACGTAGAGGTCTGCGACCGCGGACGGCGGCAGCAGTGTCTCGTAGCGGCCCGCGGGCAGTTCGACGCGGCGCTTCTGCCAGTCCAGCCGCTGCGCCAACTCGTTGCCGAGCGCCGCGACGTCCACGTCCGTGAAGTCTTTCGTGTAGGCGCCCGCCCACGCCGACCGCACGAAGTCGGGCGACTTGGCGTTCAGCTCCAGCGTCCCGGTCGGCTGGTCGTGCTTGAGCCGCAGCCCCGCCGAGGTCGCCAGATAGGTGCTGGTGATCGAATGCTCGGCGAACCCGAACAGCAGCCGCCCGGCCGCCCGCGCCGCCTCGAACGCCTCCCCGAGCGCCGGGGCGAACGAGCCGAACACGTCGATCGAGGTGCCGGCCGGGCCGTCCTGCCAGCCCGAACCGCCCGCGCCGGCCTGCGGTCCGACCAGCGGCTGCGCGTCTTCCGCCGGACCCGCGTCCCGCGCGGCCTGCTCGCTCGCCCGCACCAGGTCCTCGATCGTGTCCCGGTCGACGCCCGAACGGGAGAGCACCGCCGCCGAGGTGGCCTGCGCGCCGTTCACCGCCGAGATCACCGTGACCGTGCGGCCCTGGGCAACCCCGTTCGTCGTCAGCGTGTTGTTCGCCCAGCGCAGGTTCGCCGTCGAAGACTCATCGACCAGCACCACCGCGCCGTCCGCGCGGGAAAGCTCCAGAGCCCGCTCGGCGAGTTCCTGCGCCGTCGCCACGCCCGCCGCCGCCGCGTTCCCGGTCACCGTCCCGCCTCCTGCACCGTGTTGAGAATCCGCACGCCCCGGAACAGTGCCGAAGGGGCGCCGTGGGAGACCGGGGCGGCCTGCCCCGGCTGGCCCTTGCCGCAGTTGAACGCCCCGCCGAGCACGTAGGTCTGCGGGCCGCCCACCGCCTCCATCGAGCCCCAGAACTCCGTCGTCGTGGCCTGATACGCGAAGTCGCGCACCTGCCCGGCCAGCCTGCCGTCCACGATCAGGTACGCGCGCTGCCCGGTGAACTGGAAGTTGTAGCGCTGCATGTCGATCGACCAGGACTTGTCCCCGGCGATGAACAGCCCGCGCTTGACCCGCCCGATCAGCTCCTCGGTCGACGGACCGCCGGCGGCCGGTTGCAGCGAGACGTTCGCCATCCGCTGGATCGGCACGTGGCCCGGCGAATCCGCGAACGCGCAGCCGTTCGAGCGCGAACCGTGCAGGCCCTTGAGCTGCGCGATCCTGCGGTCGAGCTGATAGCCCGCCAGAATGCCGTCCTTGACGATGTCCCAGCGCTGCGTCTGCACGCCCTCGTCGTCGAAGCCGATCGTCGCCAGGCCGTGCTCCACCACGCGGTCGCCGGTGACGTTCATCACCGCGGACCCGTACTTCAATGTCCCCAGCTGATCGAGCGTCGCGAACGAGGTGCCCGCGTACGCCGCCTCGTAGCCGAGCGCGCGGTCCAGTTCCGTCGCGTGCCCGATCGACTCATGGATCGTCAGCCACAGGTTCGAGGGAGCGATCACCAGGTCGTAGACGCCCGCCTCGACCGACGGCGCGGCCAGCTTCTGCGCCAGCAGCGCGGGCAGTTCGGCCAGCTCCGCGTCCCAGTCCCAGCCGGTGCCGGTCAGGTATTCCCAGCCCCGGCCCGCCGGCGGGGCCAGCGTGCGCATCGACTCGAACGCCCCTGGCGTGCCGTACTCGCCCTCGGCGTCGATCGCCACCGCCTCGAGCACCGGATGCACCCGCACCCGTTGCTGGGTGGTGACCGTGCCGTTGGTGTCGGCGTAGAACTTGTTCTCCCGCACCGCGTGCAGCGAGGCGTCCACGTGATCCACGCCCTCGGCGTCGAGCAGGCCGCGCGACCACCGCGTCAGCAGCGCGATCTTCTCCGGGTCCGGCACGTCGAAGGGGTCGATCTCATACGCCGAGACCCAGAACCGCTCGCCGTAGGACGGTTCCGCCGCGAGCACCACCGGCTCGACGTTGACCGGCCGCGACACCCGCGCGACCTGCACCGCCTGCTCCGCCAGCCGCGCCGCGGCCTGCGGCGTCTGCACCACACCGGCCGCGAAACCCCAGGTGCCCTCGTGCACGACCCGCACCGAGATCCCCGCCTCGGCGCTGTCGTTCACCCCGTCCAGCTGACCGTCGCGCAGTCGGATCATCTGCTCGCGGATGCGCTCGGAGCGGAAATCCGCGTGCTGCGCGCCCAGTTCCCGTGCCCGGATCAGTGCCGCTTGCGCCATTTCCCGCAGCGGCAGCGCCAGGAACGCGGGATCGATCCGCTCCTTCGCGCTTCGAGCACCGCCGCAACTCCCGTCGCCGTGCTGCTCCTGACTCACAACTGCCCTCCCGTGGCTCACACCGCGCCGCGCGTCCACACCGCGACACCTGTCACCGAACCTAGCTGAACTCCACCACCGTGTCCTGGCGCTTTTGTAGTCCCCCGCAAGGGGCGCTCAAGTTCAAGGGCGATAGCGTTCCCGAGGGGGACTTAGCCAGCGAATCGCGACGAGGGAAGGACGCACGCGTGGCGGAAAGCAGCGCGGCCAGGTCGGTGCTTGTCACCGGCGGCAACCGTGGGATCGGACTGGCCATCGCCCGGGCCTTCGCCGAGCAGGGCGACAAGGTCGCCGTGACCTACCGGTCCGGCGAACCGCCGATCGTGCCGGTCAAGGGCGAGGGTTCGTTCCTCGCCGTACGGTGCGACATCACGGTCTCCGAGGACGTCGAGCGGGCGTTCCAGGAGGTCGCGGCGGCGCACGGCCCGGTGGAGATCCTGGTCGCCAACGCCGGAATCACCCGCGACACCCTGGTGCTGCGGATGAGCGAGGAGGATTTCGACGCCGTCGTCGACACCAACCTCAAGGGCTCCTTCCGCGTCGCCAGGCTCGCCGCCAAGGGCATGCTGCGGCTGCGCCGCGGCCGGATCATCTTCATCTCCTCGGTCGTGGGACTGTCCGGTTCAGCCGGACAGGTGAACTACGCCGCGTCCAAGGCCGGGCTGGTCGGCATGGCCCGCTCGCTGGCCCGGGAGCTGGGCTCGCGGTCGATCACCGCCAACGTGGTCGCCCCCGGTTTCGTCGACACCGAGATGACCGCCGTGCTCACCGACGAGCGCAGGGCCGAGATCGTCTCGCAGGTGCCGCTTGGCCGGTACGCCAGCGTGGACGAGATCGCCGGGGTCGTGAAATTCTTGGCCTCGCCCGACGCGGCGTACATCAATGGAGCCGTCATCCCCGTGGATGGCGGACTGGGAATGGGGCACTGACCCGATGGGAATCCTGGACGGCAAGCGCGTCCTCGTCACCGGCATCATCACCGACGCGTCGATCGCCTTCAGCGTCGCCCGCCTGGCGCAGGAGGAAGGCGCCGACGTCGTGCTCACCGGCTACGGCCGCCTCTCGCTGGTCAACCGGATCGCCGCGCGGCTGCCGAAGCCGGCGCCCGTCATCGAGCTCGACGTCACCAACGCCGAGCATCTGGCCGCGCTGCCCGGCAACGTGCGCGAGCACGTCGACGGGCTCGACGGCGTCGTGCACTCCATCGCCTTCGGGCCGATCGACGCGCTCGGCGGCAACTTCCTCAACACCCCGTGGGAGTCGGTCGCCACCGCGGTCAACGTGTCCGCGTTCTCGTACAAGTCCCTGGCCATGGCGACCGTCCCGCTGTTCGGCGAGAGCGGCGGCTCGATCGTCGGCATGGACTTCGACGCGCAGGTCGCCTGGCCCGGCTACGACTGGATGGGTGTCGCGAAGGCCGCGCTGGAGTCGACCAGCCGCTACCTGGCCCGCGACCTGGGCCCGAAGGGCATCCGCAGCAACCTGATCTCGGCCGGTCCGGTCAAGACCATGGCGGCGAAGTCGATCCCCGGCTTCGAGCTGTTCGAAGGGGTCTGGGACGAGCGGGCCCCGATCGGCTGGGACATGAACGACCCGGAGCCGGCCGCGCGCGGTGTGATCGGCCTGTTGTCCGATTGGTTCCCGAAGACCACCGGCGAGGTCATCCACGTCGACGGCGGCGTGCACGCCATGGGTGTCTGACCCTGGCGAAGACGTACCACAGACGTCCGTACGGCGTCGCGCAGCCTCCTGCGCGGCGCCGTTTTTCGCTAGAGTGCCCTGAGAAACCCGCGCGCTCGCGGCGCCTTCGGCACGCCGATCGGCAACCGTAGCGCGGGCCGGCGCAGGGCGAGCGCGCGGATGGCGAACGGAACGGGAAGCGGGGTGACACGGCCGTGCTGGACGCCGGTGGTGGCGGGGGCTCCATGTACGCGGTGCAGATCGAGTCGCTGGAGACCTTCCAGCAGAAACTCACCTCGATCCTGCAGAGCCTGGAGCAGGAAAACAGCATCATGAGCATGAACGACGGCACGAACAGCTTCGGTGACTTCCCCGAGGCGCAGTCGTTCTCCTCGGCGTATGAGCAGACCAAGCAAGACCTCATCAACTCGTTCAACGAGGTCACTCAATTGGTCAATGCGATGATCAACGTGGTCGGCACGAGCGCGAACAAGTACAAGCAGACCGAGCAGGACATCACGAACAAGTTCAACTCGATCCTGCAGCAGTACGGCGACACCCCGACGCCGCCGGCCTCGACGACCGGCGCTACCAGCACGACGTACTACCCGCAGAGCGGCGGTACGAGCACGTACGTGACGCCGAACAACGGCACTGGTACGACTACTAGTACGAGTACGAATTCGGGTATGACGACTACGCCTACGACCACGACCACGACCACGCCTGCGCCGACACCTACGCCCACTCCGACTCCGACTCCGACGCCTACGGGCTCGAACACGTCGGCTGGCGCAGCGTAGCGAGGGGGAGCGGACATGAACGACTACAACAGCGCGGACCACCAGACGCTGTACAACTACGTGCAGTCGGGCGATCCGAACGCGATGCATGACACCGCGCAGGCGTGGCAGACGCATTCGACGCAGCTGCAGGATGCCACGCAGCAGCTTCAGACGAATCTGACGGCAATTCAGTCGCAGTGGCAGGGAGCGGCCGCCGACGCGTATTTCCAGCAGTCGCAGACGGTTGCGAACAAGATGCAGACGCACGCGGACAACGCGGCGAACACGAGCGTCGCGGTCACGAACACGGCGAGCGCGCTGAGCTGGGCTCGCGGCAACATGCCGAGCCCGCCGACGTGGCTGGAACAGCAGGCGGCGAAGATCGACTCGAGCTGGGGCACCGGCCTGGCCGCGGGCCTGCTGACCGGCGGTGAGGCGAACATCGCCTCGGAGATCGCGAAGCACGACATCGCGCAGAAGCACCAGCAGGCCATCAGCACGATGACGCAGCTCGCGAGCGCGTACGCCTCCGCGCAGCA
>DASUAR010000046.1:0-9372 GCA_035763685.1 Actinocrinis sp.
AGCAGGCGACGGATGAGGATCATGTCGTCGCTCCCTCCCTCACTAGGTCTTCTCGCCACCGTACCCGCTTTCGGCGGCTCGCGCCGCCGCCTTCACCGCGGGCGGTGAAAGCTGAACCGGCACTACAACCGTACGCAACCGCTAAGCGTCCTGCGGCTATTCCCGGACTCCAGCGGGCGGGTACTCACTCAGAGACGTGCCACGCCAGCGGCCGGTTCATGCGAAAGCTGGGAATCTTTTGTTGACCCGTTAACTTCCGGTCCGCATACCGAGATAACGCAACGTCAGTTGTAACGTAGCGGCGACGGAGAGGTGCTGGATACGGGCTCGATCCTGCGCGGGGCCGCCGTCGCCGACGCCGAAGCAGCATTGCTCGAACTCGACTCCTTCTTGACCTGCGACCGCGATGAAGACGGTGCCGACCGACTGACCGTCCTGCGTTTCCGGCCCGGCGACACCGGTAGTCGCCAAGCCGAGGTCGGCACGGCACACGCGGCGCACGCCCTCGGCCATCTGGCTGGCCACCTCGGCGTGTACCGCACCGACCTGGTCGAGCAGAATGCCGTCAACGCCGAGGATTGCTGCCTTTAGGTCGGTCGCGTATGCGGTAACTGAACCGCGAAAGACGGCCGACGCACCGGGCACGGCGGTGAGGGCGGCAGCGAGTTGTCCGCCGGTTAGCGATTCCGCGACGGCGACGGTCAAGCGCAGGTAGCGGGCGCGGGCGAGCACCTGCTCGGCCAGGTCCGACAGCTGCGCCGGGTCGGGTTCGGGTTGGTATGAGCCGTCGGTCACTTGGCCGCACGCCCCGCCGCCGCGGCGCCGTCTGCGTCCGATGCGCCGGACGGATCCGGTTCTCCCGGAGCGCTTCGTTCCAGCGTCGCGCTTCCATGGCCTGCGCCCGCCCCGGCGCCGGTGCCGGTGCCGGTGCCGGCCGATCGCCGCAGCCGAATGGCCTGGAGCACGTAATCGCCGCCGGTCACCATGGTCACCACCAGCGCGGCCGCCATGATCACGGTGCTCACCCAAGTCAGCCAGGCCAGCCCGGGAACGGCGCCGAGCGGCAGCACGTAGATCCAGATGGCCAGGGCCTGCAGCAGCGTCTTGAGCTTTCCGCCCCGGCTGGCCGCGATGACTCCGTACTTGATCACCCAGAAACGCAGCAGCGTGATGCCGAATTCGCGCACCAGGATCAGCACGGTGACCCACCACCACAGCATGCCGAGCGCGCTGAGCGCGCCCAGCGCCGTGCCCATCAGCGCCTTGTCCGCGATCGGGTCGGCGATCTTGCCGAAGTCGGTGATCAGGCCGCGCTCGCGGGCCAGCTGGCCGTCGAGCCGGTCGGTGAACGAGGCGATCATGAACACGACCGCCGCGGCCAGCCGCCACCAGGTCTCCCGGCCGTCGGCGTGCAAGAGCAGCACCGCGAAGACGGGCACCAGCGCGAGCCGGACCAGGGTCAGGATGTTGGCGATGTTCCACAGCGGCACGGCGGCGCGCTCGACCTCGCGGTCCGGTGGCCCACCCGCGACGGACGGAGGCTGCGCCGGGGCGGTCACACCAACTCCGCGACGAGGTCGACCCCGTCGCTGTCCACGACGACCGCGCTGACCAACGCGCCGACGCGTAGCCCGGCCGCGGCCTGGCCGACAAGGCGCACCGAGCCGTCAGTCTCCGGGCCCTGCTGCGCCGCGCGGCCCTCGATCTCGGCCTGCGCTGCACCGAGCCCGCCGGTCTCCTCGCCGCCGGCTTCGTGACTGCCGGCTTCGTGGCTGCCGGCTTCGTGACTGCCGGCCTCGACCCTCTCGACCAGCACCTCGATCCGCTCGCCGATCCGCTCGGCGGCGCGCTGCGCGGTCAGCTCCTCGGCCAGCTCGGACAGCCGCGCGGCCCGCTCGTCGATCTCGTCCTGGTCCAGCTTCCCGTCGAAACCGGCGGCCTCGGTGCCGTCCTCATCCGAGTAGCCGAAGACCCCGATCGCGTCGAGCCTCGCCTCGGTCAGGAAGCCTTCCAGCTCCTTGTAGTCGGCCTCGGTCTCGCCGGGGAAGCCGACGATGAAGTTCGAGCGCGCGCCGGCCAGCGGCAACTTCTCCCGGATCGAGCCGAGCAGGTCGAGGAACCGCTCGGTGTCGCCGAAACGCCGCATCCGACGCAGCACGTCCGGGGCGCTGTGCTGGAAGGAGAGATCGAAGTAGGGCACCACCTTGGGCGTGACCGCCATCGCGTCGATCAGGCTCGGGCGGGTCTCGGCCGGCTGGAGGTAGGAGACGCGGATCCAGTCGAGGCCGTCGATCGCGGCCAGTTCCGGCAGCAGGGTCTCCAGCAGCCGGATGTCGCCGAGATCCTTGCCGTAAGAGGTGGAGTTCTCGCTGACCAGCACGATTTCACGCACTCCCTGCTCGGCGAGCCAACGCGCCTCGGCCAGGAGGTCGGCGGGGCGGCGGGAGAGGAACGCGCCGCGGAAGGACGGGATTGCGCAGAAGGAACAGCGGCGGTCGCAGCCTGAGGCCAGCTTCAAAGCGGCGGAGGGGCCATCGCCGAGGCGGCGACGCAGGGCACGCGGCCCGGACGCCGGTGCGATGCCGTCAGGCAGATCGGCGATGCCTGAACCGATTGCCGGCTCGCCGTGGCCAGGCACAGACACGGACCCCGTCGCCGCCGCGCGCTCGACCGGCGTCAGCGGCAGCAGCTTGCGGCGGTCGGAGGGCGTGTGCGAGGCAACGTGCCCGCCGCCCAGGATCGTGCGCAGCCGGTCGCCGATCTGCTGATACTGATCGAACCCGAGTACCGCGTCCGCCTCCGGCAGTTCCTCGGCGAGCTGCACCCCGTAGCGCTCCGCGAGGCAGCCGACCGCGACGACGGCCTTGGTGACGCCGTTGCCCTTCAGGTCGGCGGCGGACAGCAGCGTGTCGATCGAGTCCTTCTTGGCGGCGTCGACGAAGCCGCAGGTGTTGACGACCGCGACCTCGGCGGCCGCCGGGTCGTCGACGAGACTCCAGCCCTCAGCCGCGAGCCGGCCCGCCAGCTCCTCGGAGTCGACGTCGTTGCGGGCGCAGCCGAGGGTGATCAGGGCGACGGTGCGGCCCCCGAGGCCCGTGGGCACAGTGCTGGACATGTCCACAAGGGTATCGGGAGGCGCCCGGTGCCTGGCGCCCTAGCTCTAGGCGGAACAACGCTGCTCAGTGCATTAATTGCCGGACAGTGGGTTGTACGAGGCGCGGAATACCTGACCGGAGCTGCCTTGCGAGCCGAGGTTGTGCCCGTTCACGACGAGATCCACGGCCGCCGCGTCGCCGACGATGACGTCGAGCTTGTTCGCGTCGGTGAACTCCTGAGACTGGCCCGGCTGCAGGATGTTCCAGAACAGCTGCTGCCCGGCCGCGTTGGTGACGCCGAGCCAGCTGGGCGCCTTGCCCGCGACGACGCGCAGATCAACCGTCTTGGGCGTGGGCGCTGCCGGGGGTGTGGGAGCGGCGGCCGCGGGCTGCTTGACCGGCGCGGCCTTCGGCTGCGTGTGGCTCGTTCCCGCGGCGGCAGAGCCCGCCGCGGCGTGCGCGGCCCCGCCGGAACTGCTCGGCCACAGTTGCACCGCGGCGACCAGCCCGATCGCGGCGAGCGCGCCGATCAGCGCGAGCGACCAGTTGGCCCCGGATCTCGCCGGGGTCTTGGCGCCCGCGAGAAACGCGGCAGGCCGCTCGTTGACCGGCGGCGGCCCGTCGCTCCCGGCGATGAGCGCGGCGGCCGAACCGGCGTCGGCGTCGGTGAAGTCGTCGCGGCGCCGGTGCCTGAGCGGCGGCAGCTCGGGCGGCGGGATCGCGCCCGCCATCGGAACGAGAGACGGCACCGCTCCCGGCACGATCGTCGGCAGCACCGAGCGTGCCCGCTGCGCCGCTGCCTTCTGCGCGCCGCGTGGTGCGGTACCGACCGCCTCCTTCGCGGGCTGTGCGGCGACTCGCGGCTTGCGCAGGTCACGCTTCGTCAGCGGGGGCAGCCGGATCGCGCCGTATTCGGCGAGGAGCGGCGCGGGGTCGAGGCCGACGGCCTGGGCGTAGGCACGGATATGCCCACGTGCGTACACATCGCCGCCGCACTGCGCGAACTGGCCGACTTCGATCCGGTGCAGCACTTCGGGCGTGATGCGGGTGCGCTCGCTGATCTGACGCGCCGTGAGCCCGGCGGCCAAACGCGCGCGCTGGAGCCGTTCGCCGATCAGCCGATGCGGATCCCGCTGCTCGCCCTGCTCCTGCGCCACCTGGATCCCGCCTCTCGTCGTGCGCTGAACTTTCCGGCGCCGCACCGCCTGCCCGCCCGTGCTCCCAGAGATCGCGGCCGTGCGTCTGTGGACAGCTATGCCCTGCCCGGCGGCGGCCCTCCCCTCCGGCCACCCGCTTTCGCCCGATTGGCTTCCTTCGCCCGGCCTAACGCGCGAGGCAGCGATCCGTCACTGCGGCAGGGTCGTTCGGGGCACGCCCCGGGGCTATTCCCGCGGCTGAAGCGAGTCAAGCAGTTGCTGAAGGTCGTCCGGCCTTATCAGGACGTCGCGGGCCTTGGCGCCCTCGGAGGGACCGACCACGCCGCGTGACTCGAGCAGGTCCATCAGCCGGCCCGCCTTGGCGAACCCGACCCGCAGCTTGCGCTGGAGCATCGAGGTGGAGCCGAACTGGGTGGAGACCACCAGCTCCGCGGCCTGGATCAGCAGCTCGAGATCGTCGCCGATCTCCTCGTCGATGTCGCGCTTTTTCTCGGCCGTCTCGGTGACGTCCGGCCGGTACTCCGGCTTGAGCTGCTCCTTGCAGTGCTTGACGACCGCCTCGATCTCCTTGTCCGCCAGGTACGCGCCCTGGAGCCGGACCGGTTTCGAGGCACCCATCGGCAGGAACAGCGCGTCACCCTTGCCGACCAGCTTCTCCGCGCCGGGCTGGTCGAGGATGACCCGGGAGTCGGCCAGCGAGGAGGTGGCGAAGGCGAGCCGGGAGGGCACGTTCGCCTTGATCAGGCCGGTCACCACGTCCACGCTCGGGCGCTGGGTGGCCAGCACGAGGTGGATGCCGGCGGCCCGGGCCAGCTGGGTGATGCGCACGATCGAGTCTTCGACGTCCCGCGGGGCGACCATCATCAGGTCGGCCAGCTCGTCCACGATGACCAGGAGATACGGGTACGGCCGGTACTCGCGCTCGCTGCCCGGCAGCGGCTTGAGCTTGCCCGCGCGCACCGCCCTGTTGAAGTCGTCCACGTGCCGGAAGCCGGACTCGGCGAGGTCGTCGTAGCGCAGGTCCATCTCCCGCACGACCCACTGCAGGGCCTCGGCGGCCTTCTTCGGCGAGGTGATGATCGGGGTGATCAGGTGCGGGATGCCCTCGTACGAGGTCAGCTCGACCCGCTTGGGGTCCACCAGCACCAGGCGCACCTCGTCCGGGGTGGCCCGCATCAGGATCGAGGTGATCAGGGTATTGATGCAAGTGGACTTGCCCGCGCCGGTGGCCCCGGCGACCAGGATGTGCGGCATCTTGGTCAGGTTCGCGGTGATGTCCCGGCCCTCGACGTCCTTGCCGAGCCCGACCAGCATCGGGTGGTGGTCGGAGACGGAGGTCGGCGCGCGCAGGATGTCGCCGAGCGAGACCATCTCCCGGTCCATGTTCGGGATCTCGATGCCGATGGCCTGCTTGCCCGGGATCGGCGAGAGGATCCGCACGTCGGCCGAGGCCACCGCGTAGGCGATGTTCTTCGACAGCGCGGTGATCCGCTCCACCTTGACCGCCTGGCCGAGTTCGACCTCGTACCTGGTGACCGTGGGGCCGCGGGTGAACCCGGTGACCTGCGCGTCGACGGAGAACTGCTCGAAGACGCTGGTGAGCTGTTCGACGACCTGGTCGTTGGCCTTGGACCGCACCCGCAGCGGGACCCCCTTGGCCAGCAGATCCGGCGCGGGCAGTTGGTAGACGACGTCGCCGGAGAGGGTCAGCTGCTCGACCCGCGGCACGACGGGCACGTCAGAGCCCTGCGAGCGGTTTCCCGCCTTGGCCGGAGACTGGGATCCGCCGCGTGGCGGTTTACGTTCCTGGGTCGGGAAGGGCAGCACGACGGTCGGCTCGGCCTCGCCCGGATCAGCGTCGGGATCGAGACCCGGCACCGGATCGCCGAGCGGCAGGCCGTCCGCCGGGTCGAAGGCGGGATCGATGGGCCCTGCCTTGCGGCGCCTCGGCTGTCGCGGTGGGCGTGGCAGGTCGGTCGGATCGTCCTCGACGACGGTAGGCATCTGATCGGGCGGCGGCGTGCCACGCAGGATGCGGTACAGCATCGCGTCGGCCTTGAAGCGCAAGGTGCGCAGCCGGTCCGGGATGCGGTACACCGGCGTCGCCGTGGTAACCAGCAGTCCGAACGCGATGACAATCAGAAGCAGCGGTACCGCAAGCCACTGCGACAGCACTGAGGAAATCGGTGCGGAGACCAGATAACCGAGCCACCCGCCGCCGTGGCGCATGGCTCGCGCCCCCATCGAGGGGGTGGGCGCACCGCGGGCGATGTGTACGAGCCCGGCCACGCCGAGCGTGAGGAAGGTCAGGCCGATGGCGATCCGGCCGGCCTCCTGCGTGGTCTCCCTCGGGTGTCGCATGACCCTGATGGCGAGGCCGACGAGGACGAGCGGGACCAGCTTGTCCAGCACGCCGACGCCGCCGGTGATCACGGTGATCAGGGCGCTGCCGACCTTGCCGGACAGTTGGTGCCAGACCGCGGCGCCGACGATCAGGGCGGCGGCCAGCAGACCGAGGCCGATGCCGTCGCGGCGGTGGTCGGGGTGCAGGTTGCGGGCGCCGGATCCGGCGCGGCGGAACAGGTGTCCGGCGGAGCGTGCGACGCCCATCCAGACCAGGGATATGGCGACCGCGATGGCCTGCCAGAACAGCTCGAA
The DNA here is from genome assembly GCA_035763685.1 of Actinocrinis sp. GTDB lineage: Bacteria > Actinomycetota > Actinomycetes > Streptomycetales > Catenulisporaceae > Actinocrinis. The sequence goes on from DASUAR010000046.1 coordinate 6,911, forward strand.
CGGTCCCTTGGTCACCGGCCGCGACGGGTTGGCCCGCCGGGCCCGGGTCGAGCCGGCCTTCGTCTTGGTGCCTGCGGCGTTGTTCGCGGTACGCCGGGCCGCGCCCGTCTTACCCGTCGCGCCGCTCTTCCCCTTCGCACCGCTGCCGGTGCGGCCGTTCTTCGTACTGCCGTTGCGCGCCGAGCCGCCCTTGCCCGTGCCGTCCCCCGTTGCGGACATGCCCGTATCCGAACCCGTCTTCTTCTGCCGGGTGGAAGGCGTTCGGGCAGAGGTCGCCATGCTCGGAAGGCTAGCGGAAGATCAACGCCGAGGCGTGTCGCCGCGCCGTAGCGGTCCCTGAAGCGCCGTCAGGCCAGGGCGTCTATCGCAGAGCGCAACCGGGAAAGCCGCGTGCTGAGCACGTCCACCGTGGTGGCCAGCTCCACGCGCGGCACCGTCTGACGCTCCGCGTCCCCGGCCAGCTTCTCCAGGGTGCGGGTGTGTTCCTCCACCGCGGCCAGCCGCGCCGAAAGCTCCGCTACCAACTGCGAGCCGGTGTCCGCCTCCGACGGCCCGCCGCCGTCCACGAGGCGGTGCGCCAACAGCGCGGCCTGCTCCTTCAGCAGTTGGTTCTTGCGGTGCAGTTCGACGAACACGGAGACCTTGGCCCGCAGGATCCACGGGTCGAAGGGCTTGGAGAGGTAATCGACGGCGCCGGCCGCGTAGCCGCGGAAGGTGTGATGCGGGCCGTTGGAGACCGCGGTCAGGAAGATGATGGGGATGTCCTTGGTGCGTTCCCTGCGCTTGATGTGCGCGGCGGTCTCGAAGCCGTCGAGGCCCGGCATTTGGACGTCCAGCAGGATCACCGCGAAGTCGTCGGTGAGCAGTGCTTTCAGTGCCTCCTCGCCGGAACCCGCACGCACCAGCGTCTGATCGAGCGCGCCGAGCACGGCCTCCAGGGCCGTCAGGTTCTCTGGCCGGTCGTCGACCAGCAGGATCTTCGCCCGGTCTGCCACTCGTTCCGTCGCCTTCCGTCAGCGGCGGCCGGGGGTTCCGCGGCCGCCTGTTCGTTTCCGCGATCGGTCTACCGTACCGGTCGACCGTCCTCCTCGGCATTCAGCCAGCTCCTGATCAGGCCGAGAAGCTGGTCTATGTCTACCGGTTTCGTCACGTATTCGGAGGCTCCGGCCTCCAGCGCCTTCTCCCGGTCGCCGTGCATCGCCTTCGCGGTCAGCGCGATGATGGGCAGCTGTGCGAACCGGTCCATCCGCCGAATCGCCGCCATCGTCGCATAGCCGTCCATCTCCGGCATCATGATGTCCATCAGCACCAGGTCGATGTGGTCGGCGCGTTCGAGTACGTCGATACCCTCGCGGCCGTTCTCCGCGTAGCGCACCGAGAGTCCGCGCTGTTCCAGCACGCTGGTGAGGGCGAACACGTTGCGCACGTCGTCGTCCACGATGAGAACGGTCTCACCATTGAAGCGTCCTGTGAAGCGCTGCGCCTCGTCGCGGGCCGCATCACGCCCGGTGAACATCTTGCTGTTGGTCTTGCCGCGGTCCCCCGACACGGTACCGGCCAGCGCCTTCTCCATGGTGTGCGCGTCGACCACGCCGCGCTGCTCGGGCAGCCGTGCGCCGACCGGACGGTGCGCGCCGGTGGATTCAGGGTTCTGATCCGTCGGCAGGTAGAGGGTGAAGACGGAGCCGCGTCCGAGCGTGGAACCCACGGTGATGTTGCCGCCGAGCAGGTGCGCGATCTCCCGGCTGATGGAAAGGCCCAGTCCGGTGCCGCCGTGCTTGCGGCTGATCGTGCCGTCCGCCTGCTGGAAGGCCTCGAAGATGATGCGCAGCTTCTCCTCGGCGATGCCGATCCCGGTGTCCGCGACGGTGAACGCGATCGCGCGCTGCGGCGCGGCGGCCGCACCGGACTCGCCCTCGATCGCGGGACCGAGCGGGACGGTGTCCTCCACGGTGACCCGCAGTTCGACCGAGCCCTGCTCGGTGAACTTCACCGCGTTGGACAGCAGGTTGCGCAGGATCTGCTGGAGCCGCTGCTCGTCGGTGTGCAGTTCCGCCGGGACCTTCGGATCGAGCCTGATGTTGAAATCAAGGCCCTTCTCCACGGTGAGCGGGCGGAAGGTGGCCTCGACATACTCGACCAGGGTGCTGACCGCTATCGGCGCGGCCTGCACGTCCATCCGGCCCGCCTCGATCTTGGACAGGTCCAGGATGTCGCTGATCAGGCCGAGCAGGTCGGAGCCCGCCGAGTGGATGGTCTCGGCGAAGTCGACCTGCTTGTCGCTGAGGTTGCCGTCGTTGTTGTCCGCCAGCAGCCTGGCGAGAATCAGCAGGCTGTTGAGCGGGGTGCGCAGCTCGTGCGACATGTTGGCCAGGAACTCGGACTTGTACTTCGAGGCCAGCGCCAGCTGGTCGGCGCGTTCCTCAAGGGCCTGACGCGCCTGCTCGATCTCGGAGTTCTTG
>DASUAR010000047.1:0-21190 GCA_035763685.1 Actinocrinis sp.
CAAGCGGTTCATGTTCGACTACGTCCCCGACGTCTTCCGCCCGCAGTACGCGGAGACCGAGGAGGAGGCGGACCGCTGGTACACCGACCCGGACAACAACCGGCGCCCGCCGGAGCTGCTGCCCCGCGACGAGGTGGCCCGCTCGATCAACTCCGAGGTCAAGGCCGGGCGCGGCACCCCGCACGGCGGCGTGTACCTGGACATCGCCTCGCGCCGCTCCAAGGAGTTCATCCTCAAGCGGCTGCCCTCGATGTACCACCAGTTCAAGGAGCTGGCGGACGTCGACATCACCGCCGAGCCGATGGAGATCGGCCCGACCTGTCACTACGTCATGGGCGGCGTCGAGGTCGACCCGGACACGCAGGCCTCGATCGTGCCCGGCCTGTACGCGGCCGGCGAGGTGTCCGGCGGCATGCACGGCTCGAACCGGCTCGGCGGCAACTCGCTGTCCGACTTGCTGGTCTTCGGCCGGCGCGCGGGTCAGCACGCGGCGGAGTACGTCGACTCGCTGGCCGCTCGGCCCGCCGTCTCGGAGGCGGACGTGGCCTCCGCGGAGGCCGAGGCGCTCACCCCGCTGGAGCAGGCGACGGGTGAGAACCCGTACACCCTGCACTCCGAGCTGCAGCAGACGATGAACGACCTGGTCGGCATCATCCGCCGGGAGCACGAGATGCAGGCCGCGATCGAGAAGCTGGCCGAGCTGGCGCCGCGCCGGGAGAAGATCGCCGCGTCCGGCGGCCGGGTGTTCAACCCGGGCTGGCACCTCTCGCTCGACCTTCGCAACATGCTGCTGGTCTCCGAGTGCGTGGCCAAGGCGGCGCTGGAGCGTCAGGAGTCGCGCGGCGGCCACACCCGCGAGGACTACCCCGAGATGTCGGCCGAGTGGCGGAAGGTCAACCTGGTCTGCTCGGTCGGCCCGGACGGGCACGCGCAGGTCAAGAAGCAGCCGCTGCCGACGATGCGCCCGGACCTGCTCGCCCTGTTCGAGCGCTCCGAGCTGAAGAAGTACATGACCGAGGAAGAGCTGGCCGGACTGCCCGCCTCGTCGGACGCGCCGCAGGCCGCGGCCGGGACGGAGCCGGAGAACGGGACTGGGGCGGACGCATCATGACGTACAAGGCGAAGTTCAAGGTCTGGCGCGGCGACGACCAGGACGGCGGCCTGCACGACTTCACCGTCGAGGTCAACGACGGCGAGGTGGTGCTCGACGTCATCCACAGGCTCCAGGCGACCCAGGCACCCGACCTGGCGGTGCGCTGGAACTGCAAGGCCGGCAAGTGCGGCTCCTGTTCCGCGGAGATCAACGGCATGCCGCGGCTGCTGTGCATGACCCGCATGTCCGTGTTCACCGAGGAGGAGACGGTCACCGTCACGCCGCTGCGCACCTTCCCGGTCATCCGCGACCTGGTCACCGACGTGTCCTTCAACTACCAGAAGGCGCGCGAGATCCCGGTGTTCGAGCCGCCGGCCGACCTCAAGCCGGGCGACTACCGGATGGAGCAGGTCGACGTCGAGCGCTCGCAGGAGTTCCGCAAGTGCATCGAGTGCTACCTGTGCCAGAACGTCTGCCACGTGATCCGCGACCACGAGGAGAACAAGCAGTCCTTCGCCGGCCCGCGGTTCCTGATGCGCATCGCGGAGCTCAGCATGCACCCGCTGGACGCGCGTGACCGGCGCAAGGAGGCGCAGGAGGAGCACGGCCTGGGCTTCTGCAACATCACCAAGTGCTGCACCGAGGTCTGCCCCGAGCACATCAAGATCACCGACAACGCGCTGATTCCGATGAAGGAGCGGGTGGCCGACCGCAAGTACGACCCGCTGGTCTGGCTCGGCAGCAAGATCACCCGCCGCAAGTAGCGCCTGAAGTAGCCGCGGCAGCGTTCGAAGGGTTGCCGGTGTGCCCCGCTCGGCTTCGGCCCGGCGGGGCACACCGCTGTCCGGGGGCGGTGAACTCGGCGTGCCGATCTGCCTGTAATGATGGGCCGGTTACGCAACGGCGCGCAGCGGAGCGGAGTGGCACATGGCGGGGATGAACCTGACCCGGGACGAGGCCGGGGAGCGGGCGCGGCTGATCACGGTCGAGAGCTACCGGATCGAGCTGGATCTGAGCGGCGCGAAGCAGCAGGACGCCGCCACCTTCCGGTCCGCGAGCACGATCCGCTTCTCGTATGCCGAGCCGGGGCCGCGCGCCACGACCTTCCTCGACTTGGTCGCCCCGCACGTGGAGTCGGTGACGCTGAACGGGCGCGCGCTCGATCCGGGCGAGGTCTACCGCGGTTCCCGGGTCTGGCTGACCGGGTTGGAGAACGTCAACGAGGTGACGGTCGTGGCCTCGTGCGCGTATAGCCGCAGCGGCGAGGGGCTGCATCGCTTCGTCGATCCCACCGACGGCCAGGTGTATCTGTACACGCAGTTCGAACCCGCGGACGCGTGCCGGATGTACGCGAACTTCGAGCAGCCGGACCTGAAGGCGTCATTCCAGTTCGACATCACGGCGCCGGCCGGATGGCACATGTCGAGCAACGCGGTCGCGCGGGAACGCAAGCGCGTGGTGGACGGCGCGGCGCGGTGGATTTTCGAGCCGACGCAACGGATCTCGACGTACATCACGGTCGTGGTCGCCGGGCCGTATCACGTGGTGCGTGACCTGTACACGCGCGCACTGCCGGACGGTTCGACGCTGGAGATCCCGCTGGCCGCGCTGTGCCGCGGCTCGCTCGCCGAGCATTTCGACGCCGACGCGATCCACCAGGTCACGAAGCAGGGCCTTGACTTCTTCCACGAGCACTTCGACTATCCGTACCCGTTCGGCAAGTACGACCAGGCATTCGTGCCCGAATACAACCTCGGCGCGATGGAGAACCCCGGCTGCGTCACGTTCACCGAGGAGTACGTCTTCCAGTCGAAGGTGACCGACGCCGCCTACGAGGGGCGCGCGTGCACGATCCTGCACGAGATGGCGCACATGTGGTTCGGCGACCTGGTGACCATGCGCTGGTGGGACGACCTGTGGCTCAAGGAGTCCTTCGCCGAGTTCATGGGCTCTTACGCGCAGGCCAAGGCGACGCGGTGGCGCAACTCCTGGGTCACCTTCGCCAACCGGCGCAAGGCGTGGGCTTACCGGCAGGATCAGCTGCCGACGACGCATCCGATCGTAGCGACCATCGACGACCTCGAAGACGCGAAGCTGAACTTCGACGGCATCACGTACGCCAAGGGTGCGTCGGTGTTGAAGCAGCTCGTCGCTTATGTCGGGGAGGAGGCTTTCCTGGAAGGGGCGCGTCGCTATTTCAAGCGCCACGCGTACGGGAACACCACCCTCGCGGACCTGCTCGACGTGCTGACCGAAACCTCCGGCCGCGACCTGGCCGCCTGGTCCCGCGCCTGGCTGGAGACCGCCCAGCTCAATACTCTGACGATCGACGGCGAGGCCATCGTGCAATCGGCCGCGCCAGGCTGTCTGGCGGCCAGGCCGCACCGGATCGCAGTCGGGTCCTACGCATATGCGCCGGGCGAGCGCCGACGCGGCGAGGACGGTAAGGCATGCGTCGTGCGGGTTGAACGGCGCGAGGTGGACCTTGAGGACGTACGCACGCCGTTCTCGTTCAGCGGCGGCGGAGCGAGCGACGGCGCCGGCTTCCATCTGATCAACGACGACGATCTGACCTACGCGAAGCTGCGGCTGACGGCTGATCAGGTGGAGTTCCTCCGCGAGAACCTGTCCGCCTTCGAGGACCCGATGGCGCGTTCGCTGCTGTGGTCGGCGCTGTGGAACATGACCCGCGACGCCGAGCTGTCCGGGAGCGAGTTCATCGAGTTCGTGGATCTGCACGCGCCGGCTGAATCAGAGGTCGGCGTCGTGCAGAACCTGTTGCTGCAGACCGAATACGTGCTGGAGTTCTACCTCGCGCCGCAGGCGGCGCGACAGGCGGCGCGGCGAGTCGCGGCGATGACGCGGCGGGAGTTGGCCGCCGCGGCAGCCGGCTCGGACCATCAGCTCGCCTGGGCCCGCGGTTTCGCCGCGGCCGCGCGCTCGGCCGAGGACCTCGCGCTGCTGGACGCGCTCCTGGAGGGCACCGCACTGCCTGGTGGCGCGGCGCCTTCTGATGACACAGCGCCTTCTGACAACACAGCGCCGATCGCCGGTCTGACCGTGGACGCGGACCTGCGCTGGACCTTCCTGCACGCGCTGGCCCGCTGCGGACATGCCGACCAGACCCGGCTCGACGCGGAACTGGTGCGTGACGCGACCGCGGCGGGCCGGCGCAAGCACGCCGGCTGTATGGCCGCGCGTCCCACGGCGCAGGCCAAGCAGGCCGCCTGGAAACTGACCCTGGAATCCGGAGACCAGCCCACCGATCTGCTGCGCGAACTGCTGCTCGGCCTCGCCGCGACGCCGGACCGGCCCGACCTCGTCGTCCCCTTCGTCGAACCCTACTTCGCCGCGCTCGACGAGGTGTGGTCCCAGCGTTCGATCGAGAACTCGCGGCGGATCGCAGCGCTCGCATTTCCGAGCCACGTGGTCGAGGAGGCGACACTGGCCCGCGCCGACCGCTGGCTCGGCGAGGACGGGCACGTTCCGGCGCTGCGTCGGCTCGTTCTGGAAGCGCGCGACGACCTGGCCAGGGCACTTAAGGCGCGCGCCGTCAGCTGACGAGATTTCCCGACACACGGCACATCCGCGCGGCCACTTTCAGCGTCTTATCAGACGACAGACCCGAAAGAGTGAATTCTTTCAGCAGGCTTCCTGGAAAAGCCCGTTGACTTTCCGGGTTCCTTGGTAGCGTTACACGGCCCAGCAAACGCCTGATTTGATCAGAAGCGTCCTGGTTCGAGCGCTTATTTCACGGGTGGCCTGGTTCGCCGGGGAGTGGGGGTGGTGCGTGTGGATATAAATCAGGGATCTTCGATTGCCGTCGACCGGGTCGGCGACGAGCGGGAGCGGGCGCGCCGGCCTGAAACGGAACAGGCTGAGACGCAACAGGCTGAGATGCAAGGACCCGGGCCCGCGCTGCCGGAGCCGATCCCCTCGCGTTGGCGCGCGGCGAAGCCGGGCGCGCTGCGTGGTGCGCGGCAGGTGGCGATCGCCGTCGCGTTCGTCGGTGTGGCGGTCATGTCCCGGGGCAGCTTCCTGCACACGACCATGTGGTACAACCCGGACGAGGCGGAGTTGATGGCGCAGGCACGCGCCGCGCTGCACTCGCCGGTTCCATTCACCACCTGGACGACCGCCACCACGGGCCCCTTCTGGGTGCTCTTCCTCGCGCTGCTCGGCCGGATCGGCTTTCCGCTGACCATCGCCTTCGCCCATCTGCTCTCCGCCGTCATGTTCGGCCTGCTCGGCTACCTCGGCTTCACCCTCGCGCGCCGCGGCCTCGGCGCTGCGGCCTCGGTCATCGTCACCGGCTTCTGGTGGTTCCCGCTGGTGACGACCCTGGTGATCGGGGGCCCCGTCAACTTCGCCTCGCTCAGTACCGAATTGCTGCCCGGGGCGCTGGTACTCGCGGCGAGCTTGCCGCGTCCCGAGGCGATCGCCCGGCACCCGGCCGGCTACTACGCGCTGACCGGACTGCTCAGCGGGCTCGCTTTCGGATCGAAGTATCAGGTCGCGCCGATGATCCTCGCGGTCTTCGCGGTGCACGTGGTGCGGGTCGGGGACTATTCGCGACGCGGCATCGTGCGCGCAGCCGGGTACTGGCTCGGCGGCTTACTCACTCCGCTGCTGCTCGTCGGGCTCGCGATGCTCGTCTCCGGCGGCGTGTCGGTGGCCGCCGTCCGGATAGACCTGAACTTCCTGTCGAGCTACTCCGGCGGCCTGACCCTCACCTCGAAGCTGTCCAACTGGCGCACTCTCGTGGTCACGCTGCACGTGGTGCTGCTCGTCGGCGCCCTGTGCTGGCTCGGCGTCAGATCGAGCCGGAAGATCCAGTGGTGCCGAGCGGCGCTGGTCTCGTCCGGACTGTTCGCCGTGTACCTCGGCGGAATGGGCTTCCCGCACTACACGATCTGTGTCTACATCATGATCGCGGTGGCCGTCGGCCTGCCGATGCGACCTGACGCCGTATTAGTCCCGGGGGTGCGCAACCCGCTGGCGGCGACGGCCGTGATCGCGCTCGTGGTGCTGATCGGCTGGGTCGCCTCGTTCGGACCGCACCACGGCTACCTCAAGCGGACCAAGCGCTATGAGCTCTCGTACTCGCTGTCCGCGTCCAGTGTGAAACGCGCACCGGAGCTCGCCGCCGACTGCCCTTCGGGCTCCAACGTGGTGGTGTGGGGCTGGGCGCCGGAGCTCTACCTCAACTATTCGTGGCACAACGCGATCCCGTTCCTGAACGTCACTCAGATAACGGCTTCGCCGAAGAACTACGCCCCAGGCGACAAGCTGCTCGCCGCCGCCATCTCCGACAAGGGGACGACCTGCGTCGTGGACGCGGTCGGTGACCCGTTCTTCGGCGTAACCGCCGACGGAAAGCTGACCGCCGAATATCCGGACCTGGCAGCGCTGCTGAATCAGGACTACCGCACTGCCAAGGATCTCAACTGCAAGTCGTGCACGGTGTACGTACGCCGATGAACGACAACGCGCGAGAGGACTCTCTCGCCTCCGCCAGCCATCGAAAGCCGGGGGTCACCGCCATCGACGTCCAAGCCCTCGCCACGAGGATCCGCACCCGCATCCTCGACGGCTCGTTCAACGCTTCCAAGGGCCACATCGGCTCCGCTCTGTCCATCGCGGATCTCGTCGCGGCCGTCGCGCCGCGGGTGCGCGGTCTCGGCACCCGCGGGCCGGATCGCGACCGGTTCGTCCTGTCCAAGGGTCACGCCGCGCTGGCCTGGTACTGCGCGTTGCGGGAACTGCACGTGATCGACGACGCCACGCTGGCCGGATACGGCACGGACGGCTCGCTGCTGTGTACGCACCCTGACCCGCAACTGGCCGGCAACGACTTCATGACCGGTTCGCTCGGCCAGGGCATGTCCTTCGGCGTCGGTTCGGCGATGGCCGCCCTGCGCTCGCAGACGCCGTGGTCGACCTATGTCCTGCTCAGCGACAGCGAACTCGACGAGGGGGTGACCTGGGAAGCCGCGCTGCTGGCCGCCCACCACGGATGCGGCGGCCTGACCGTGCTGCTCGACCTCAACGGCCAGCAGGCGCTCGGTTTCACCCGCGACGTGCTCGACACCTCCTCGGCGCCCCGCTCCTTCGAGGCGATGGGCTGGCACCTGACCGAGGTGGACGGGCACGACGTCACAGCGCTCGATGAAGCGCTGGCGCTGTCCGCGGACAGCCGCGGCGGGCGGCCGCACTTGATCGCCGCGCGTACCACCGCGGGCAAGGGCATCGACTTCATGGAAGGGCGCGTCGAGTGGCACTACCTGCCGATGACGCGCGAGCAGTACACCTCGGCGCTGGCTCAGGTAGGAGGCGGGGAGCATGCGTAAGGCGGCGATCACCGAATTGGCCGAACTGGCCCGCGCCGACCGCCGGGTCGTGCTGCTGACCGCGGACCTGGGGTTCGGCGTGCTCGACGAGTTCGCCCGCGAGTTCCCCGGCCAGTTCGTGAATGTGGGCGTGGCGGAGCAGGCCATGGTGGGTGTGGCGACCGGGATGGCCGAGGCCGGCTTCCTGCCGTACTGCTACTCGATCGCGACCTTCTCCTTCCTGCGGCCGTTCGAGTTCATCCGCAACGGGCCGGTCGCGCACCGGCTGCCGATCCGCATCATCGGGGTCGGCGCCGGCACGGACTACGCCTTCGACGGGCTCACCCACTACGCGCTTGAGGACCTGGCGCTCGCGCGCACCCAGCCCGGCCTGACCGTGTACGCGCCGGTCACCGACGAGGACACCCGCGTCCTGGTCCGCGAGAGCTACGCGCAGTCCGGACCGGCCTACTTCCGGCTCAGCCGCCAGGGCGCCGTGGCCCCGTCGCGCGACGTGCGCTCACAGACCCCGGAAATGGGCGAGGTGCTGGTGCTCGCGCTCGGCACCGCCGTGGAGCGCGCCGAGCGCGTGGCGCAGGCGGTGGCCGCCGCGGGTCCGTCCGTGCGGGTGCTCTCGGTGCTGCGCTTCGACGCGGCCACGGCGGAGGATCTGGCCGCGCACCTCACCGACAGCCGCGCCTGCGTCACGGTCGAGGACCACTACCGGGTCGGCGGCCTCGGCGCGGCGGTCGCCGAGGTGGTCGCCACCCGCGGTCTCGCGGTGCCGGTGGTGATGGACGCGGTCGAGTCCCTGCCGGTCGGCGCGCTCGGTTCGGCGCAGTACCTCGAATCGAAGCTGCACCGTCCGGTCGGCGAACTGGTCTCGGACGTCCTGGGAGCCCTCAAGCTGGAAGCTGATCGCACATGAGCCTGCGCGGCACGCAATCCGCCTTCGAACCCGCCGCGATTCCCGGGCCGATCGTGGTGTCCGGGGCGGGCGGCTTCGTCGGCGTCCACGTCCTCGACGCGCTGAGCGCCGGACGCGACGACGTGATCGGCTTCGGCACCCGGCCGCGGCCCTGGCGGCACGAGGCCCTCGGCGCGCTGCGCTACGAAGCGGTCGAGCCCGGCGGCCTCGGCGAGTTCTTGGACCGGCACCAGCCGCGCACCATCATCAACCTGGCGGCCGCGGGCGCGTACCCGTTCCAGAACGACTCCTACCGGATCCCGGACGTCAACGTCGGCATGGTCGACCAGTTGGCCCGCTGGTGCGGCGCAAACGCGGCCGTGCTCATCCACGCCGGTTCGTCCTCCGAATACGGCACCAACTGCGCGGGCCCCGCCGAAGACGCCATCGCCGCGCCGAACAGCCTGTACGCCGTGACCAAGCTCGCGGCGACGAACCTGCTCGAGGATTACGCGCGCCGCGATGGGCTGCGGGCCAGAGTCCTGCGGCTCTACTCGGTATACGGGCCGCTTGAGGAACCCCGCAGGCTGGTGCCCGAGATCGTGCGCCGGGTGCGGGCCGGCGAGTTGCCGCCGTTCGCCGACCCCAAGACCACGCGCGACTTCGTGTTCATCGACGATGTCGTGGACGCCTTCGTCGCGGCCGCGCTTTCCGCGCACGACCCGCAGAGCAGCGCGTTCCGGCTCTACAACGTCGCCAGCGGCGAAGCGACCTCGATGGTCGAGGTCGCGCAGACGGTCGCGCGGGAATTCCAGATCACTGCCGAGCCGGAGTTCTCCACGGTCAAGCGGTCCTGGGACCTGGCCGACTGGTACGGCGATCCGACCCGGATCAACGCGGAACTGGGCTGGCGCGCCGCGGTGGGCTTTGGCGAAGGACTGCGGCTGACCGCGAACTGGTACGACCCGCCGGAGCGTGCGGTCTTCCTGGACGACCGCTATTCGGCCGCGGCCGCCGAGAAGGTGGTGCGGGAGGAGTTCCCGCAGACCGGGATTCAGGCCACGCAGGTCCCGGCGCCGAAGCGGCGCAGCATCTCCGCGGTGATCGCCTGCTACAAGGACGGCCAGGCGATCCCGTACATGCACCGCCGGCTCACCGACGTGTTCGAGAAGTGCGGCGTCGACTACGAGATCATCTTCGTCAACGACAACAGCCCCGACGACTCGGCCGAGGTCATCAGGGAGCTGTCCGAGCGCGACGAGCACGTCACCGGCATCACCCACCGGCGCAACTTCGGCTCTCAGGCCGCGTTCCTCAGCGGGATGCGCGAGTCGGCCGGCGACGCGGTCGTGCTGCTCGACGGCGATCTGCAGGACCCGCCGGAGCTGATCGAGCAGTTCGTCGAGTACTGGGACCAAGGCTACGAGGTCGTGTACGGCCACCGGGTCGACCGCGAGGCGCCGCTGTACATGCGCCTGGCATACCGCGGCTTCTACCGGGTGTTCAACCGCTCGGCGCCCTTCCACGTGCCGACCGACGCGGGCGACTTCTCGCTGATGGACCGGCGGGTCGTCGACCATCTGCTGGAATTCCCCGAGCGCGACCCGTTCCTGCGGGCGCTGCGGGCCTACATCGGCGGCAGGCAGATCGGCGTGGACTACGTCCGGCCCGAGCGGATGTTCGGCACCTCGACCAACAACCTGGCCAGGAACCTGGGCTGGGCGACGAAGGGCATCCTGGCGGTCAGCAAGGTGCCGCTCTCGCTGCTGAGCACCGCGGGGGCGGGGTTCTTCGCGCTCTCCATGCTCGCGCTGCTGGCTCAGGCGGTGTACAAGATGGTCGACCCGGGCAGCGCCCCACAGGGCGTCACGATACTGATCACGCTGGTGGTGCTCCTCGGCTCGCTGAACCTGCTGGCGATCTCGATCGTCGGCGCGTACGTCGGCACGATCCTGGAGGAAGCCAAGCGGCGGCCGCGCTTCATGCGCGACAGCATCATCCGCTCCGGCCGGGTTGAGCGCGCGCAGTTCGACGGTCACGACCAGACCCGTTCGCCACGCGGCACGACGCCCGCGAACGCGGTGCCCTCGCCGCGCCGAAGCGCCGAGAGCAGCCGGGTCTAGCGCTCGGCCTCGGCAATTGCCGAGGCCGGGGCTGAGCCGCTAAACCTCGACGAGCCGGCCGTCACGCAGCGTCAGGACCCTGTCGGCAAGCTCGACCATCGCCGGGTCGTGCGTCGCGACCAGCGCGGTGACGTGCTCGGCGGCGATGATCGCGCGCAGCAGCCGCATCACCGAGCGGCCGGTGGCGCGGTCGAGCTGGCCGGTCGGCTCGTCCGCGATCAGCAGGCGCGGGGTATTGGCCAGGGCCCGGGCGATGGCGACCCGCTGCTGCTGGCCGCCGGAGAGCTCGGTCGGTCGCTGCTTGCCGTGCGCGGCCAGGCCGACCAGGTCGAGCAGCAGCTTGACCCGCTGCTCGCGCTGGGCCACCGGGGTGCGGCGCAGCCGCAGCGGCATGCCGATGTTCTCGGCCGCGGTGAGCACCGGCAGCAGCGCGAAGGATTGGAAGATGAAGCCGATCATGCCGCGCCGCAGCTCGGCCAGTTCCGAATCGGCCGGGCGGCGTCCCGCGCCGAAGACCGGGCTGCCGTCGATCGCGAGTTCGCCGGAGTCTGGGCGGTCGAGCGCGCCGATCAGGTTCAGTAGCGTGGTCTTGCCGGAGCCGGAGCGTCCGACGATGACGCACAGCTGACCGCGCGGTACGTCGAACGACACGTCCTTGACCGCGTGCACAGCGCGCTCACCGCTGCCGTAGGTGCGGTTAAGGCCGCGCGCGGCGATCATCGGACCGCTGCCGTCGAGGAGCGCGCTTGCTGCGTTCGCTGCGCTCGCTGCGGGAGCGGCGGAGGTGACGTCGGCATGGCCGTCGGTGTTGCTCATTCTTCGTCCCCTTCGACGCTCGTCACGAGCGAATCGAAGCCTTCGTCGCCGCCCTCTGCGCCCTCTGTGCCTACTGCGGCAGGCTCGGCGATTCCGGCTCCACTGCCCGCCGGGTTGCGGTGCTGCGGCCAGACGCCGATGTGGTCGGCCTCCAAGGCGAGCAGCACGCGTTCGCGCAGCCCGAGCACCTCGGTGTACTCGTGCGGCAGCTGGACGCGGCCCGCGCGGTCGAGCACCGCGTAAGACTGAGCCACGACGTCCGAGACGCCGTCGTGCGTGCCCTCCGCAGGCCGTACCGTCTCCATGCTGATCCGGCCGTCCCGGATCTCCACGGTACGCCCGACCCGCTCCGAGACCGCCGCGTCGTGCGTGACGACCACGATGGTCACGCCGAGTTCCCGGTTCGCGCCGCGCAGCGCGTCGAAGACCTCATCGCTGGTGGCCGAGTCCAGCTCGCCGGTCGGCTCGTCGGCGAACAGCACCTCGGGAGCGTTGGCCAGCGCGGTCGCGATCGCCACCCGCTGCTGCTCGCCGCCGGACAGCTGCGCGGGACGCCGCTCACCGCAGTACCCGACGCCCAGCAGCTCCAGCAGTTCGCCGGCCCGCGCCGCCCGCTGCCCTCGGCGCACCGCCGTGTAGGACATCGGCAGCATCACGTTCTCCTGCGCGCTGAGGTACGGGATCAGGTTGCGCCCGGTCTGCTGCCAGACGAAGCCGACGCTCTTGCGCCGATACCGCAGCCGCTCGCGGCCCTTCATGCCCATCAACTCATGCCCCGCGACGCGCACCGCTCCGGCGGTCGGCCGGTCGAGCCCCGACAGGATGTTGAGAAGGGTCGACTTGCCGCTGCCGGAGGCCCCGACGATCGCGACCAGTTCGCCTTGTTCCACGAGCAGGTCAAGGCCCTGCAACGCCTGTACTTCGACCTCACCGGTCTGGTAAATGCGCACCAGGTTGTCGCACACGATCTGCGCCGACTCGCCGAAGCGCGCGCGCTGCTTGGTGGCCGCCGCCTCCAGCTCGCTCAGCGTCGCGAATTCCTCCATCAGTCACGCTCCTCGCGCAGGAAGGACAGCCGGGTACGGTGTTCGGTCGCGGCGCGCACGGCGGCGAGCAGCAGGCCGAGCGCCGGGATGCCGAACACCGCCAGGATCGCCGTGCCCGGCGTGGCCAGCCCGGACAGCGGCAGGCTGTGCGGATCGCCGACCGCCATCCGGCCGATCAGCGGGGCGAGCAGCGCGAGCGCGCCGAAAGCCGCGCCGAACGCGATCACGCCGATCATCACGAAGGCCGGAAGGGTTTCCAGCACCGTCGAGGCGACACCGGTGGATCTGCGCGCGCCGAGCGTGGCCAGGAAGGTCCGGCCCGCGGCGCGGGTGCGCGCGGTGAGCGTCCCGGCCAGCAGCAGGCAGACCACGGCGAGCGCGAGGTCGAAGATGATCGCGGCCCGCGAGGTCCAGTGCGCGATCTGCCCGATCGGCCCGCTGTCCAGGCCCGCCGCGCGCTGCGCCCGGACGGCGACCGTGACGCCGGGCACGGCCTGCGCCCGGGTGACCGCCTCGGTGTGGCCGCCGCTCAGGTCGAACCAGGCGTCGGTGATCGGCACCGGATCGAGATGGACCACGCTCTCCACCTGGTCGGTGGGCAGCACCACGAAGGTGCTCGCCGCGCCGATCGCGGGGAAGGAGCCGAGGTGGGCCACCGGGTCGATCGGCGTGCCGATGTTCTGCACGGAGACCGAGTCCCCGTCGCCGGTGTGGATCAGGTTGCTGAGGTTGTCGGAGAGCAGGGCGCTGACCGCGCCGCCGTTTGTCTTCGCGGCGGCGAGCGAGTGCAGCGCGTTCTGCAGGTCGCCGGAATCGAGCCGGGTGCCCGCGACGAGCTTGGCGTACTCGGCCGGATCCAGGATCACCACGGTCACCGGCAGCACGCCTTGCTTCGTGCTCAGCTGCTGCTGGGCGAAGATCGCGCCGGTCGCGCCGGTTCGCACGCCGGGAGCCGCCGCGATCCGGGCCTCGTCCGCGGGATCGATCTGCGAGCCGTCCCCGGCCTGCACCCGCAGGTCCGCGCCGGTCTGCTGCCACGCGGTCAGCTGCCGTACCGAGTCCAGCGAGGCGGTGAAGCAGGAGGCGAAGACAGCCGAGGAGGTCGCGACGAGCAGCGCCACGGCAGCTGCGGCCGGTAGCGCCGGGCGTCGAGCGGCGTGCGCGGCGGCGAGGAAGAGCGCCGCGGCCCTGGTTCGGCCGGTCGCGATCCATGCCGCCGGGCGGGCCAGCAGCGCGACGAGGGCACCGACGAGCAGCGCGCCGACGGTCGCGGCGAGCGTGGGCAGGCTCGCGCTCACCAGGTCGGGATCGGAGGCGTCGGAAAGCTGCGTGCGTACGGCGGCCACGGCGGCGCCGAGCAGCAGCAGGAGCAGCACCGCGCCGGTGCGCCGCAGCGCACGGCCGCGCCGCGAGATCGGGCCCTGACGGCGCGCGGGCAGCAGCGCGGTCACCGCGGCGGCGAGCGGCAGCACGATGACCATTGCCAGGCCCACGCCGACTACCAGCCGATAGTTCCCGCCGCGCACGGCGAGGACCGCCGCACACATGCCGATGGCGGCGGCGGGCACGACGCAGGCCGCGGTCTGCAGCGCGGCGCGTCTCGCCGCCGCGGCGGGCCCGAGGCCGCGCGCCCGGCGCAGCGCCAGGTCCGACTCCTGTCTGGCGAACAGCACGCGCAGCGCGAGCTGGATCGTGGCGATGCCGACCACGGCCGCCGCGATCAGCACGAACAGCCCGAGGGCGTGCGCCGCGGTGGCGTCGGATTCGAAGGCTGCGACGGTGTCCGGGATGCCGCTGACCACCGCGGCGGCGGTGAACACCGGACTGCTGGAGACGCGGCCCGGCCGGCTGTCCCCGGCGACATTGAGCGTGTTGGCCGCGGAGACCAGGGACCTGATGCGCGAGGCGAACGGCTGCGCGTCGCCACCCGCGAGCCCGCTCGGGACGAGCGAGTAGCTCCAGGTCAGGCTCGCGGGCATCCAGGCGGTCGCGACCGCGACGCCGTCGGTGGCGACCAGCGCCCGCGCCTGCCACTGCGTCCACGGGACCGGGCCGACCGCGGCCATCTTGTCCAGGCTCAGGTGCTGTTCCGGATGCAGCAGCCGGTTGATCGGGTCGGCCGGGTCCGCGGATACCGGCCCCGCAGCACGGAACAGGCCGCTGATGACCACGTGGATCTGGGCGTTGTTCGGTGAGGTCAGCAGGAACTGGGTGCCCACCGCGATGCGCAGCGACGACGCCGATTCCGCCGAGATGGCGATCGGCAGGGCGTGCGCGGCGTCAATGCCCGTACAAGTCCCACCGCACGCGGGAGCCTTGCCCGCGGTGAAGCGCAGCGCGGAGGAGGAGCCGGTGAGCAGTCGGCTGTCGGTGACCAACTCGAAGCCGGAGGGGAGCTGGTGCTGCGTCCGGCTCGTCTCGGGGTTCTCGCTCGGCAACCAAGTCGGCAGGTTGCTGATCGACGCGGGAATCGAGAAAACCCAGCCGTCGTCGCGGAATGCGCCGGCCGGAGCGGGCAGCAGCTTGCCCACCTCGGCGCTCGCTTGGGTCAAGTCGGCGCTCGTACCTTCGGTCATCGTCGAGGTCGCGGTGACGCCGGAAGTCGCGGCGTGCTGCCGCAGGTAACCCTGGAAGGCGCTGGTGGTGCGCGTGTCCAGTTCGCGTTGCCCGCCGACCAGCCCGGCACATACGACCAGGGTGATCAGCGCGATGGCGATCAGCGGGCCGACGTACGCGCGACCGGTCGCGAGAAGCTCGCGCGCCACGCCGGGGCGCCGGCTCCTCCGGCTGCCGGCGCCGGGGCTGGTCATCGGCCCGCTCATCCCGCGTCCCCCGCTCGCAGCAGCGCCGCCACGCGCAGGCGCGGCACGAGCAGTCCGGCCCACAATCCGGCGGCCGCAATCGCGGCCAGGGTCGCCGCCGCACTCCAGCCCACCGCGGCCCAGTCCGGGCCCGCCAGGACGGACGGTATCGGCGCCTGCCCGTCCCTGGTCAGCACCGTCACCGGCACGATCAGTTGGGACAGCAGCAGACCCACCGCTCCCCCGGCGACCACTCCGACCGCCGCTACCAGCGACTGCTCGACGCCGAACGCGACGCCGATCCGGCCCGCGCCGACTCCCATCGCGCGCATCGCGGCCAACTGAGGCACCCGCTCCCGCAGTACTGCCGCGACGTGCGCGCCATAGCCGAACAGCGCGAAGAGCACCGCGGCGAACGCGGCGATGATCAGCGTGCCGATCGGGCCGCTGCGCACCGGATCGCCGGTCAGCTGCGCCGCCATGCTGAAGCGATCCAGCGTCTGGCCCGCCAGGCCGCCCGCGATCAGCGCGCTGGAAACCTGCGCCGCGGCGCCCGGCTGTACCGCGACCCACAGCTCCCCGGCGCCGGCCGCGGCCAGCGAGTGCGCGGCGGTGTACGCGCTTAGCGCGCTCTGATCGACCAGCACCGCGTTGTCGCCGGGCTGGGTCGTCGGCAGCGCCGGGATCTCGCCGACCACCTTGAGTAGCAGGTCGCTGCCGTCGACGGTCAGGTCCACGGTCGAGCCGACCTTCGCTCCGGCCGCGGCGAGGAACTGCGGCGTGACCACGGCCGGCACGGCGGCCGGAGCGGGTACGGCCAGTCCCGCGCTGAACGAGCTGCGCCCCGGATAGCCGACCGAGGGCGGATCCGTGCCAGGGTCGAAGGATCCGTGCAGCAAAGCGGTCGCGCTGATCGCGGCGGCGGCCGAGCCCGACTGCCGGACCAGGGAGAGGTTGTAGTCCGTGTTCGCGACGACGGCGACGTTGACGCTGGTGGTCGCGGTCCAGCTCTGGCTGCCGGAAAGCGTGGCCGGGCCCGCGTCGGTGCCGACGGTGAGCAGATCGAAATCGATCTTCTCCGCGCCCGCACTCGGCGTCGGCAGCACGACGCCGATCCGGATCACCCGCAGCGGCCAGGCCACGCGCGAACCGTCGCCGATCGCCGCGGCGAGATCGATGTTCGCCGTCTGATTCCCGGAGACCGCGGCCAGCGGAGCCGACAGCGTTTCGGGTTCGCCCGCGTTGGCGGCGAAGGTGACGTCCAGCGTCGCGCCGGAGACCGCTTGGCCGGAGGCGGTCGCCAAGCGCACGCCGAACTGCGCCTGGTGCGGCTTACCCGGCAACCCGAGACCGGGTTCGGCCACGGGGCCGGCCCGCAGCGGTGCGGTTGCCTGCGCGACGCCGCTGGGCGCGAGATCGGAACGCAGGATCGCGACCTGCTGCCAGCGGGCCGGATCGGTGGCGAGAATCGTCGCGTTGCCGCCGGTTCCCGAGCGGCCGATCGCCGTCGTGAACCGATTGACCGGTGCGACCGCTCTCACGCCGGGCAATTCGGCCGGAGCGCCACCGTTGCGCAGCGGTTGCACGTCGGCCGAGGTACCGCGCACGTCCGATCCGACAAGGAAATCCGCCTGGTCACGAACCGAGCGATCGGCGGCGATGCGATTGGCGCCGCTGATCACGACGAGCGCGGTGGCCGCCGCGATCAGCACCACCGCCGCGGTGTGAGTACGGATCATCCGCGCCGCGTGCCAGCTGCCGAACGCTGCGGACCAGCCGCGGGCCCGGTTCGCGATCGCCTGCGCCACCCGGCCGACGACGGCGACGAGCCGCACCGAGGCGAGCGCGAAGGCGAGCACCGCGAGCGTCGGGGCGCACACGGTCAGCGGGTCGAGCGAACCCGACGCGGCTTGCCGGGTCAGCGCGGTGCGCAGTTCCCAGACCCCGGCCGCGGCCAGCGCGAGCGCGGCGAGGTCGATTCCGGCCGCCGCGACGCTTACCGGGATCCGGCCGACCCTGGCCACCGAATCGTCCCGCGCGTTGATGCTGCCGCTGAGGACCAGCACGAGCGTGAACACGAACGCCGCCGCGCCGTCCGCCAGCCAGACCGCGCCGCCGAGCCCGGGTTTGAGCGAATCGGCCGGCGGGAGCAGCCCGGCCAGCCGCACGGCGATGAACGGTGCGATGGCGAGCGCGGGCACGGTCACCGCGAGCGCTTCGAGCGCGTCGTATCGAGCCAGGTGCCACACCGCGGCGCCGCGCGAGCGCATCAGCGCGGCCTGCGCGCGACGGTCACGGGCCAGCAGGCGCGCGGTGGCGGCGATGGCGCAGCAGGCGATGGCGATCGCCTCGACCGCCGGGATCGCGATCACCGGGCGCGAGACGGTCAGCGCGCGCGTCGTGCCATCCAGCAGCGCCCCCGCGTCGCCGCTCGTCGTCACGCCGAGACCGAGGCTCGGGTCGTTCGCCAGCACGTCGGAGAGTTGGTGCAGCTGGCTGTTCGCCGCGTACACGTTTCCGGCGGTCAGCTTGGAAAGGTCGAGCGAGATGATCGCGACCCCGCCGGCCGCCTGGACCCGTCCGCTGTCGAAGGCCCCCGGGTCGACCAGGAAGAACTCGACCCCGCCGCCGGCGCTCGCGGGGATCGCCCAGACCGGGTCGTTCGCGGATTTCGGCCGGTAGATCCCGACGACGACGCCCCGGTCGGTGTGAGAGCCGATGTAGAAGGTGCCGTTGGCGAGCGGAAGCGGGACCTGAGCGCCGATCGCGAGGTGGTAGCGCGCGGCGTCGGCGGCGGATACCGCCACGGGCACCGGCGTGTCGATCAGTCCGTAGCTGCCGATCTGCGCGGGCGGGGCCGGCCAGGATCCGCTGACCAGCGTCGCGGCGGAGCGCACGGCCGGGGAGGTCCACAGCAGCGTCATCACGTCGGAGTTGGAGAACGACCGCGGGTTGCCGAGGATCCCGGAGACCGCGCTGCTGGGCAGGGCGGTGAGCGTCGCGTTCACGTCGTTGTGGATCGACGTGTCGAACAGCGTGAAGGAGGTGACCGCGCCGGCCTGCGCGACGATTCTGCGCTGCGAGATCGTCGCGTGCTGACCGGTCGCGGCGACAGCGCGCGCGGTGGTGTCCGCGGCGAACGCGGCCACGGTGACCAACGCGATCGTGGCGCCGAGCACGAGCAGGAAGGCCGCCAGCACGACGCCGGCCTGCACTCGAGCGCGCCGGATGACCAGCCCGCGCATCGTCCCCGCCCGTTCGGTCACGCCGCTGTCGTCCTCCCCGTCGATCCAGACAACCCGCAACCTAGCGAGTCAGCGGCGTACTGTGCAGTAGCCGGTTACTAACCCGTGATCTGACGTGCCGTCAGAGCGGTGTCCTCACAGCTCATGCGGCCAGCCCTCGTGGCCCACCAGGCCCTTGTGATCATAAGGATGGAACTGCTTCGGCCCGGCGCTGTGCTCGTGCCCGAATGTCTGGCCGTAGTGCACCACGGTCACCGGGCTGCCCGCGCGGATTCGGTTGACCAGCCGGGCGAGTTGCCGGTTGCGCTCCCCGCTGATGTGCGCGGTGCGCGCGAGCCAGGCCGGGAAGATGAGCAGGTCGCCGACGTCGTGCGCGGCCGCCGAGGCGATGCGCCGCACCCGGCCGGAGGGTTCGCGCAGCGGCCAGTGCGCGCCGAGCATCGCGGTCGCGCCCTCCTGCGGGGCCAGCACGGTGAGCCGGTACTCATCGCCCTCGGCGCTGACCAAGGTCAGTCGGCCGGCCCTGGCCCAGACCTGTGCCTGAGTCGGGGTCAGCAGGATGGTGCGGACGCCGTCGCCGGTCCATAGATGGATGCCGACCGGGCAGGCGCACGAGCCGACCTCCAGCGCCACGACCTGGTTCAGCAGAATCGCGGGGGTGCCGAGGTCGGCGGCGAGGGGCGGTTCGCCGTGGGCCTCTTCGGCCCGGCTGTGCCTCAATTGGGCGGCCCGCTCGGCGATGGTGGCGTGAGCGTGGCCGTGATCGTGATCGTGGCTGTGGGCCGTGCTCAGACCGCTCGGCTTCGGGTGAACCGGGTCAGGACCGGCGGCTAGCGATCCGGGCGCGACGGCGGCGGCCGGCTGCTTGACTCGGCCGGAACCGTCGGGTTGATCGTGGGAGTTCGTCGAGGTCATCGCTCATTCCTCCTACCGCAAGACCCCCTATCCCTCCTCAATTGCCATCATCCGTCGGCGGATGCAGATCCGCCACAGTCGAGCGGCCCCTCGATCCGTGAACCGAGCCCGCGAAACGCTCGTTACGGTGGTCATTATGCCTAGCCACCCCGCCGCACGAACGACGCCTTCGAACTGCTCGGTTCTCTCCGCCATGCTGCACGAGCCCCTGGCCGGCACGGCGCCGGTCGCCTCCGCCTGGCTGGCGATCGAGCAGCCGGGGCCGTGGGGCGCACGGGCCCTGACTCAGTCGCACCTCGATCCGGAAATCGGCGCGGAACTTGGCCGGCGTGCTGAGGCTCTTGGCGTGCGTATCGCACTGATCCGACGCGTAGGACGCCATGCGCTGACCGACCCAGCGGCCGCGCGCACGGCGCTGCTGTGTGACACACGCCCGGGCGCGGCTACCGTGCGCGCAGTGAAGTTCTCCGATCCGCGTGAACTACTCGATCTCAACCTTGGAGACCTGGTCGCCGGGCAATTCGCCGAGGGCGAGCGGCTGGCGAACCCCGTCTTGCTCGTCTGCACCAACGGCAAGCGCGATCAATGCTGCGCCGAGCGCGGCCGCGCCTTGGCGCTCGACCTGGCTCAGCGGGCAGCGGCCCGCGACGGCGTGCGGTCGAGCGACGTCATCGACGTCTGGGAATCCGATCATCTCGGCGGGCACCGGTTCGCGCCGACGGCCGTGGTCCTTCCGACCGGTTACGTCTACGGCCGGCTCGACGCCGACGCCGCGTTGGCTGCGCTGGACGCCGCTCGCGGCGGACAGGTCGTCACCGAGAACGCGCGCGGCCGCAGCACTTGGTCGCGGCCCGGCCAGGCCGCCGACCTCGCGCTGCGCACCGAGCTTCAGCAGTTCGACGCCGCCGCGGTGCGGATCCTCGCCGAGGAGCGCACCGGAGAGAACAGCTACGCGGTCGATCTGTCGGTCGACGACGGCACCCGCTACCGGGCGACCGTGCACAGCGCGGCTGCCCCAGTTGCGCGCCCCGAGTCCTGCGGCAAGGCGCTCGGCAACCCGATCGAGCTTCGGGTCACCGAGTTGGAGAAGCTGTCCTGACCCTGACCCTGGCCCTGATCGTGATCCTCATCCCGATCCCGATCCCGATCCGACTGCGGCCGCGCGGCCGGACGTCAGGCGTCGATGCGGGAGCGGTCCAGTAGCGCGGCGTTGTTCACGATGTACTCGCGGCGCGGGGCCACATCCGTGCCCATCAGCAGGTCGAACATCCGCTCCGCGGCCTCGGCGTCGGACAGCGAGATCCGGCGCAGGATCCGGCGGCGCGGATCCATCGTGGTCTCGGCCAGCTGGTCGGCGTCCATCTCGCCGAGGCCCTTGTACCGCTGCACCGGCTCCTTGATCCGCTTGCCGCGCCGCTGCAGGTCCGCCAGCGTGCGCTTGAGCTCGGCGTCCGAGTACGTGTACAGATACTCGTTCTTCGCCTTGCCGTGCCCGATGACCTCGATCCGGTGCAGCGGCGGCACCGCCGCGTACACCCGCCCGGCCTCCACCAGCGGCCGCATGTAGCGGTAGAAGAGGGTCAGCAGCAGGGTGCGGATGTGCGAGCCGTCCACGTCGGCGTCGGCCATCATGATGACCTTGCCGTAGCGGGCCGCGTCCAGGTCGAAGGAGCGTCCGGAACCGGCACCGACCACCTGGATGATCGCGGCGCACTCGGCGTTCTTGAGCATGTCGGCGACCGAGGACTTCTGCACGTTGAGGATCTTGCCGCGGATCGGCAGCAGCGCCTGGAACTCCGAGGAGCGGGCCAGCTTCGCGGTGCCCAGGGCCGAGTCGCCCTCGACCACGAACAGCTCGGAGCGGTCCACGTCGTCGGTGCGGCAGTCGGCCAGCTTCGCCGGCAGCGCGGAGGTC
>DASUAR010000048.1:0-2971 GCA_035763685.1 Actinocrinis sp.
CCGAGATCGAGGAGGGCCAGACGGTCCGGCGCACCGGCGAGATCCTGTCCACCCCGGTCGGCGACGGCTTCCTCGGCCGGGTGGTCAACCCGCTCGGCGACCCGATCGACGGCCTCGGCCCGATCGAGGCGGAGACCCGGCGCGTCCTGGAACTCCAGGCGCCCTCGGTCATGCAGCGCCAGTCGGTCAACGAGCCGCTGCAGACCGGCATCAAGGCCATCGACTCGATGACCCCGATCGGCCGCGGCCAGCGTCAGCTGATCATCGGCGACCGGCAGACCGGCAAGACCGCGGTGTGCATCGACACCATCCTGAACCAGAAGGCGAACTGGGCCACCGGCGACCCGAAGCAGCAGGTGCGCTGCATCTACGTCGCCATCGGCCAGAAGGGTTCGACGATCGCGGCGGTGCGTCAGGCGCTGGAGGACAACGGCGCGCTGGAGTACACCACGATCGTCGCCTCCCCGGCGTCCGACCCGGCCGGCTTCAAGTACCTCGCGCCGTACACCGGTTCGGCCATCGGCCAGCACTGGATGTACGCCGGCAAGCACGTCCTGATCGTGTTCGACGACCTGTCCAAGCAGGCCGAGGCGTACCGCGCGATGTCCCTGCTGCTGCGCCGCCCGCCGGGCCGCGAGGCCTACCCCGGTGACGTGTTCTACTTGCACTCCCGGCTGCTGGAGCGTTGCGCGAAGCTGTCCGACGACATGGGCGCCGGCTCGCTGACCGGCCTGCCGATCGTGGAGACCAAGGGCAACGACATCTCCGCGTTCATCCCGACCAACGTCATCTCCATCACCGACGGCCAGTGCTTCCTGGAGACCGACCTGTTCAACTCGGGCGTGCGTCCCGCGGTGAACGTCGGTACCTCGGTCTCCCGGGTCGGCGGCGCGGCGCAGGTCAAGTCGATGCGTCAGGTCTCCGGATCGCTGCGCGTGGACCTGGCCCAGTTCCGTGACCTGGAGGCCTTCGCGGCCTTCGCGTCAGACCTCGACGACGCCTCGAAGGCGCAGCTGGCCCGCGGTCAGCGGATGGTCGAGCTGCTCAAGCAGGCGCAGTACACCCCGTACCCGGTCGAGGACCAGGTGGTCTCGATCTGGTCCGGCACCTCGGGCGAGCTGGACGAGGTCCCGGCCGAGGACGTGCGCCGCTTCGAGCGCGAGTTCCTCGACCACCTCAAGTCCGCGCGCCCGGAGATCCTGCAAAGCATCGCGGCCACCAACGACAAGCTCTCCGACGACACCATCGGGCTGCTGCGTTCGGCGATCGACGGCTTCAAGAACACCTTCGAGACCGGCGCGGGCAAGCTGCTGCGCGGCGGCGACGCGGTCGCCCCGCTCGACCCCTCTCAGGTGGGCCAGGAGACGATCACCCGGCACGCGAAGGGCTGAGGCGCCTACCGTGAGCACTGTGCAGCCCGGCGAGTCCGGGCGGTTCGAATCGGGAAGGGAGGGCTGAGGCCATGGGAGCGCAACTTCGCGTCTATCGGCGGCGCATCGCGTCCGTCTCCTCGACGAAGAAGATCACCCGCGCCCAGGAGCTGATCGCCACGGCGCGCATCGTCAAGGCGCAGCAGCGGGTCGCGCAGTCGACCCCGTACGCGCGGGAGATCACCCGCGCGGTGTCCGCGGTCGCCTCGCACTCCAACGCCAGGCACCCGCTGATCGGCGAGCGGCCGCAGCTGCGGCGCGCGGCGATCCTGCTGATCACCGCGGACCGCGGTTTCGCCGGCGCCTACAACACCGGCGCGATCAAGCAGGCGGAGCAGCTGGCCGCGCTGCTGAGGAGCGAGGGCAAGGAGGTCGACCGGTACGTGGTCGGCCGCAAGGGCGCGGCGTACTACCGCTTCCGCGGGGTGCCGATGGCCGGCGAGTGGAGCGGGTTCTCCGACAACCCGCAGTACGGCGACGCCGCCGCGATCGGTGACACGCTGCTGGAGGCCTTCGAGAAGGGCGGCGAGAACGGCGGGGTCGACGAGATCCACGTGGTCTCCACCCGGTTCGTCTCGATGCTTTCGCAGAACCCTGTCGCGGCTCGCTTCCTGCCGCTGGAGATCGAGGAGACCACCGAGGCCCCGGCCGGAGGCGTCTTCCCGCTCTACGAGTTCGAGCCCTCTCCCGCCGAGGTGCTCGACGCGCTGCTGCCGCACTACATCAAGGCGCGGCTGTTCAACGCGCTGTTGCAGTCCGCGGCCTCGGAGCACGCGGCGCGGCGGCGGGCGATGAAGTCGGCGACGGACAACGCCACCGATCTCATCAAGCAGTACACCCGGCTGGCCAACAGTGCCCGCCAGGCGGAGATCACCCAGGAGATCAGCGAGATCGTCGGCGGCGCGAACGCATTGGCCGACGCCTCATCGGAGAACCGGTAGCCATGAGACAGCGCCGATCAGAACTGAAGGCCGCTGAAACCGTGACGGAGATGGAATGACGACGACCACTGAGACCACGACCGGCGTCGGCCGCGTCTCGCGGATCATCGGCCCCGTCGTCGACGTGGAGTTCCCCGTCGACGCGATGCCGGAGATCTTCAACGCGCTGACCATCGACTACGACTTCCAGGGCGAGACCCGCCGGCTGACCCTCGAGGTCGCCCAGCACGTGGGCGACAACATGGTCCGCGCCATCGCGATGAAGCCGACCGACGGCCTGGTGCGCGGCGCCGAGGTGAAGGACACCGGCGAGGCCATCTCGGTGCCGGTGGGCGACATCACCAAGGGCCACGTGTTCAACGTGACCGGTGAAGTGCTCAACCTCAAGGAGGGCGAGCGCTTCGAGGTCACCGAGCGCTGGCCGATCCATCGCAAGGCGCCCAGCTTCGACCAGCTGGACTCGAAGACCGAGATGTTCACCACCGGCATCAAGGTCATCGACCTGCTCACCCCGTACGTCAACGGCGGCAAGATCGGCCTGTTCGGCGGCGCGGGCGTGGGCAAGACCGTGCTGATCCAGGAGCTGATCTACCGGGTCGC
>DASUAR010000049.1:0-3777 GCA_035763685.1 Actinocrinis sp.
GGCACTTCACCGGCGAGATCAAGATCAGCGACTCGGGGCGCAGAATGGCGCAGGGGACTTGTCCGACCTGCGGCACCAAGGTGAACCGGATTCTCGGCAAGGCGTGATCGAGCGGCTGCCGGCGCAGAGGCGCCGGACGCTTGGGCGTCCGGCGCTGCCACGGCGAAGCCGCGTTGAACAGCACAGCCGCGTTGAACAGCTCTCGATCCACAATTCACGATCCACACCCCCGGAGGGCCCTGAGCGCGATGCGACCGGTGCTCAAGCCGGCGCTGAGCCGCATCTGGCACGACGAGCGCACCCTTCAGCTCGGCCGGGGTCCGGCCACCAGCCATCGCTACCGGATGACGGCCACCGTCCGCGCCGTGATCGACGCGCTCGACGGCACTCGCGACATCGAAGCCCTGCTCGCCTACGCCGAACGCATCGGCCTGGCCCGCCGCGACACGCTGGAACTGCTTGACCGGCTGGCCGCGGACGGCTGCCTCGACGACGCGGCCCTCGACACCTCGGCACTGGCCGCCCTCTCCCCCAGCGAACGCGCCCGCCTTGATCCCGATCTCAGCGGCCTGGGGCTGCGCCATCGGCTGCCCGGCGGAGCCGTGCGCGCCCTGGAGCGGCGGCGCGGCTTCTCGGTGGCGGTGCACGGGCTCGGCCGGGTTGGCGCACAGACGGCGCTGCGGCTGGCGGCCGCCGGGGTCGGCACCATCGTTCCGGTCGACGGTTCGGCGGTGCGGCACGAGGACACCGGACCGGGCGCCTATCGCGACGAAGACGCCGGGACCCGCCGGCAGGACGCCGTAGCCCGCGCGATCCGCCTTCTCGCTCCGTCCGCGAACACCGTGCTCGCCGCGCGGCGCACCGCTGCGGACTTGGTTGTCGTCGCACCCGGCGAGCGGCCGCCGACCGAGTTGCTGCTCGATCTGAGCCGGCGTCTGGTGCCGCATCTGCTCGTCGAGGTGTGCGAAGACCGTGCGGTACTCGGGCCGCTCGTCGTACCGCGGCGCACGCCGTGTAGCCGCTGCCGCGATCTCGCGTTGGCCGACCGCGATCCGCTCTGGCCACGCACTCAGGCCGGGCTCGCCGCGGAGGGCGCTACCGCGCGGCCCGCCTGTGACACGACGTTGTCCGCGCTCGCCGCCAGCTACACGGTGCTGCACGCGCTCGCCTATCTCGATGGGCAAATGCCGCCGAGTGCGGGGGCGGTGTGGTCCTTTGCGTTGCCGTATGCGCTTCCGGAGCGGTTCGCGATTGCCGAGCACCCGGCGTGCGGCTGTGTGGCCAGTGATCCCGGCGACGACGATCTGCGTCTCTTCGAAGCGGCCGCGCCGCCGTTATCCACGATCGGCCTGGCAGAATGGACCATGTGAGTGACGTGCCGCGCAACGCAGTAGCCCGCACCGCCAAGCTGGCGTCGCTGCCGCTCGGCCTGGCCGGCCGGGCCACCGTGGGCTTGGGCAAGCGGCTGGGCGGGGCACCTGCGGCCGCGGTGCTCACCGAGGTGCAGCAGCGCACCGCCGAGCAGCTCTTCCGGGTACTCGGCGAGCTCAAGGGCGGGGCGATGAAGTTCGGCCAGGCGCTCTCGGTATTCGAGGCGGCGCTACCGGACGAGCTGGCCAGGCCTTATCGCGCGGCGCTGACGGGGCTTCAGGAGAACGCGCCCGCCCTGCCCGCGGCCTCGGTCCACAAGTCCCTGGCCGCGGCTTTCGGGCCGCACTGGCGCGAGAAGTTCGTCTCCTTCGACGACAGGCCGGCCGCCGCCGCCTCGATCGGCCAGGTACACCGCGCGGTGTGGCAGGACGGCCGCGACGTCGCGGTGAAGATCCAGTACCCGGGCGCGGGCAAGGCGCTGCTCGGCGACCTCAACCAGCTGGCCCGAGTCGCCCGGCTGTTCAGCCTGTTGGTGCCTGGGATCGAGGTGAAGCCGCTGATCACGGAGCTGCGCACGCGGATCGCCGAGGAGCTGGACTATGCGGCGGAGGCCGCGGCCCAGTCGAACTACGCGAAGGGCTACGCCGACGACCCGGACATCACGGTGCCGGACGTGGTCGAGCAGGCGGGCACGATCCTGGTCACCGAGTGGCTGCCCGGTATCCCGCTGGCCTCCGTGATCGCCTCCGGCACGCAGCCGCAACGCGATCGCGCGGGCACCCTGCTCGTCCGGTTCCTCTACTCAGGTCCGCAGCGCGTCGGGCTGCTGCACGCCGACCCGCACCCGGGCAACTTCCGGCTGCTGCCGGCCGAGCCGGGCGCGGACATCGCCGACACGGACCCCGATGACCCGCGACAGTGGCGGCTCGGCGTGCTGGACTTCGGCGCGGTCAACCGGCTGCCGAACGGGATGCCCGAGGCGATCGGGGTAGCGCTGCGCGGCGCGCTGGCCGGGAACGCCGAAGAGGTGGCGCAGACGTTGCGCGCGGAGGGCTTCCTCAAGCCGGGCACCGAACTCGACCCTCAGGCAGTGCTCGACTATCTCGCCCCGCTGATCGAGCCGCTGCGCGAACCGCAGTTCTCCTTCAGCCGCGAGTGGCTGCGTGAACAGGCCGCGCATTTAGCCAACGGCAAGAACCCGGCCGCCTCGCTCGGCCGCAGGCTCAACCTGCCGCCGTCGTACCTGCTCATTCACCGGGTCACCATGGGCGGCCTCGGCATCCTGTGCCAACTCGGCGCGACGGTCCCGGTGCGCGGCGAACTGGACGCCTGGCTGCCGGGGTTCAACTAGAGCCGGTTAGGGGTTCGGCTGGCTGCTCAGGTTCTCAGGGCTTGAAGACCTGGTCGAGGAACTGCTCAAGGTTCAGCATGGTGCGGGCCACCTGCTCCTCCAGCGTTATCGACTCCTCGAAGCGCGAGCCGAGGTCAGACATCTTCTTACCGCGCACGTACAGCGGGCAGGCCAGGTCAGCGCAGATATACGTGCCGACCGTGTTGCCCTGCCGCCCCCGGGGGCCGGCCTTCGGGGCGGCGAAGAGCGAGACGCCCGAGCCGGGATGCGCGGTCACGCAGATCGAGCAGACCGTCGTCTTCACCAGAGCCCGGCGCACACCGGTCGGCACCCGCATGGTCAAGCCGACCAGCCGGTCGCGGTACTCGGCGACCAGGTACCCGCGGTCCGGGGCCTTCGGGTCGCGCCAGCCGAGGAAGTCGAGATCCTCCCACGGCAGCCTGGGCAGACCGGGCGGCAGGTTGATCCTGGCCGCCTCCCCCTTCGAGCAGTTCACGAAGGACTCGCGCAGTTCCTTCTCGGTGACCGGGATCATGATCCGATGCTAGCGCCTGAGCGTTCGGGCGTCGCCGAAATTTGCCGGCACCAGGCCCGCCACCAGCAGCCTTCTGCGATAAAGGTGCGATCCTCCGACCCCTGCCGCCGGAAAATCACTCGAGTTTGAGGGATTTCACCGATGACAATGCGGCCCGGCTGCGCTTAGGTCGTATCTGGCCGCGCAGCGGTCGCCTCGAACATCAGGATGCTGAAGTCTCGACCTTGGGAGAGGGAATCGGATGGAAAGCACGGGAAGGCGGGGCCGCGTGCGCGGTCTCGTGCCGCTGATCGCGGTGGCGCTGGTAGCGGGCACCTCGGCCGCGGCCGCGCAGGCGGGAACGGCGGCGGGCGCGGTCAAACCGGGCAAGGCCGCGGCCAGCGCCGATCCGGGCTGCCTGCTGAGCCAGCCGGGCAGCGCGACCAAGCACGTGATCTACCTTCAGTTCGACAACGTGCACCTGACCAGGGACAACCCGAATGTGCCCAGCGACCTGGAGCAGATGCCGAATCTGCTGAAC
>DASUAR010000050.1:0-3041 GCA_035763685.1 Actinocrinis sp.
GCGGGGGCAGCGAGACGGCTTGGTGCTGCGCGACCGGGCGGCCATCGAGGCGGAGATGGTGGCCGTGGTCGATCGTGCTCCCAACGCGGAGCAGGCGGTGACGGCGGTGCGCGCGATCCGGCGGCGGGAGTTGTTCCGGATCGTGGCCGCGGATCTGCTGGGGCTATTGGACGGGGAGGCCGGGGCGTCGGTGGCGGGCGGCGTGGCCGAGCTGCGAGACCGGATCGGCGACGCGGCGTCCAGCGATGCACTGGACCGTCTCGGACGAGCGTTGACGGACGTGACTGCGGCCACGATCGAGGCGGCGCTGACGGCGGTCGTGGCCTTCCGCGCGGCGCGCGCGGACCGCGACTCGTCCGGCAACCAGGTGTCAGATGGTGCCATGTCAGGTGACGGTGCCTCAGATGGCGGTGCGTCAGATGGTGGCGCGGCAGACGGTGCCGTGCCGGGTGGCGACCCGTCGGTCACCGGGGCGTTGGGTAGCGGCGCGGTGGGCGCGGGTGTGGATGGCCGTGGGGCGTCGGGCGGCGACGTGCCGGATGGAGGCGTGCCGGGTGAGGGCGCAAGTAGCAGCGGTCCGGACGAGCTACGCGATGACTCGCGCGGGGACCGGGAAGGCAACCTGAGCGACGATAACCGCGCCGAACCCCGAGGTGGCGTGCGCGAGGAGCTACCGGGTGGCGCGCGCGATGCGTCGGCAGGCGAGCGCGCGGGATCCGATGCTTGGCGGCGGCTGCCGACCCGGCTCGCGGTGATCGCGATGGGGCGGTTCGGCGGCGGCGAGCTCGGCTACGGCTCGGACGCCGACGTGATGTTCGTGCACGAACCGGTGGACGGCGCCGACGAGCACCAGGCGAGCGCGGTCGCCTTTGAGTTGGCCAACGAGCTGCGTCGGCTGCTGCAGGCGCCCGGAACCGATCCGCCGCTGGCGATAGACACCGACCTGCGCCCCGAGGGCCGGCAGGGTCCGCTCGTGCGCAGCCTGGCCTCCTACGCGGAGTACTACCGGCGCTGGTCGCGGGTCTGGGAATCGCAGGCGCTACTGCGCGCCGCACCGATCGCCGGCGCGAAGGGCGTCGGCGCGCGGTTCGTCGCGTTGATCGACCCGATCCGGTACCCGGAGAAGGGATTGCCGGACACGGACGTGATCGAGATCCGGCGGCTCAAGGCCCGGATGGAGGCCGAGCGGCTCCCGCGCGGCGCGGACCGCGCGCTGCACACGAAGCTTGGCCCGGGTGGATTGTCAGATGTCGAATGGGTGGTTCAGCTCCTTCAGTTGAGGTATGGCGCTCAGGTTCCGGCGCTGCGAGTCACCGGCACCAGGGCGGCCCTGACGGCTGCGACCGCGGCCGGGCTGATCGGCGAGGATGACCGATCGCTGCTAGACGACGCCTGGTACCAGACGACCCGCATGCGCAACGGCATCACCCTCGTTCGCGGCCGCCCCGGCGATCAGGTGCCGACCGGCGCGCGCGACCTGGCCGTGATCGCGCGCTACCTGGACAGCTGGCATCGCGCCGCGGTGCCCGCGGCCGAACATGGTCCCGGTCCCAACCAAGGGCCCGGGGCCGGTGCCGCGCCCTGGGAAAGCGGGGGCACGACACCGGCGCTCGGCGGTCTGCTCGATCGTCACCGAGCGGACAAGGAGGCCTTGCTAGACGCGCATCGCCGCCGTGCGCGTCGGGCCCGGGGCGTGTTCGAGCGACTGTTCTACGGATAGGCGCCGGCTGTCGGGCTGGTCGCGAGCGCGTTCCGGCCGGCCCGCAACGGGCTGTTCGCGGGCAGGGCCTCCACAAGAGATCGGGCGCTCACCTCGGGCGGGCGATCGTTCGCCCAGGCGTGACCGTGCTGGATCCGCTCGGCGGACCGCTGGGCGCCTGCGCGGGCGCCGGGCGCGGCGGGAGAGCGTGCGTGGCAGTGCCGAGCGGGCGCGCGGCGCCGGGGGAGTGCGTGGCGCCCGGGGAGAGCGCGGCGCCCGGTTCCGGCTGCTCGTCGAGCCGGCGGCCGAGTTCGTCGACCAGGCGCATGCGGACCGCCTCGCGGCGCACCGCCGAGATGCTGCGCTCATGCCGGTGGCTGATCTCGATCCAGCTCAGGTCGCCGAGCACCTCGGCGGTCAGCCGGGCGCGTTCCTCCTCGGTCCAGACCACCCCGGCGTTGCGGTAGGGCCCCGAGCCGCGACCTCGTGGTGGGCTGCCCCGCCAGGTCAGCGCGGTGACCTCGGCTCTGGGCACGCTGCGCACCACCGTGTTCCCGGTGACGAAATGCAGGTGCGCGCCTTCGAAGCGGACGGTCTCGGCGATGAGGCTGACCGTGACCGGTTCGGCCCCGGAGCCGAGCCAGCCGGGGCCGGCCTCGGCGGCGATTTCGAGCTCGATGACGGATGCGGCGGCGCGCGGGGCGGCGGTGGACGGTGCGGACATTTCTCCTCCTTCAGTCGGGTGCGGACGAACTATGACGTCCAGTCACTGACTATGACAGGAGGTACCGACAGAAACTGATCAAGCGTCAGACGGCCGGCTCGCCGGGAACCGGTTTCTGACGCTTGATCAGCGAGAATGCGAGTTTGGATCTTTTTCCGGGCGGCTTTGACCGCTTAGCCCGCGTACTTCTGGATCAGGGCGCCGAGGCGGGGGAGCGCGGCCTCGACGTTCTTCACGCCGCTCGGGCGCACGGTGCTGTACGCCTTCTTCAGCGGGGCGCGCTCCGACTTCTGGGCGCGCTCGTCGGTCACCGAGAGCAGGGCCTCGGAAACCTCGCCGCCGCGCTTGGCCAGGTAGTCGCCGAACTCGGCGCCGCCGGAGGCGGTGAAGTCGGCCCAGTACGACTCGAGCTTGGCCACGAAGTCGGGCAGCAGCGCGTCCACGGCGTCGTGGATGATGCCGGAGGCGAACGCGGTTACGGTCTTGTAGGCCAGCTTGATCGCGGTGCCGGAGATGCCCGACTTGTCGGAGACCTCCTGGTCGATCAGCGTCTGGCAGTCGGCGACGACCTTCGGGCGGTTATCCGGCGTGAGCAGGATCTCCTGAAGCGTGGCTGCC
>DASUAR010000051.1:0-26416 GCA_035763685.1 Actinocrinis sp.
ACCTACCACAGCTTCGCGGTCGGGCAGATCAACTACATCCTCGGCGACAACCCCAACCACGAGAGCTACGAGGTCGGCTTCACCAACGGCGGCACCAACACCGCCTGGCCGAAGAACCCGCACCACTCCACCGCGCACGACGCGTGGTCGAACAACCTGAGCACCCCGGCGCAAACCAGGCACCTGGCCTACGGCCTGCTGGTCGGCGGCCCGACCAGCGCGAACGACGCGTTCACCGACGACCGCACGCAGTATCAGTACACTGAGGGCGCGCTGGACTACAACGCGCTGTTCTCCGGCGCGCTGGCCCGGCTCACCCAGCAGTACGGCGGCACGGTGGTGGCCAACTTCCCGAAGGCCGAGCTGCCGGACGGGCCGCAGCAGTACGTGCAGGCCGCGATCAATAATCAGGGCTCGAACTTCATCGAGATCAAGGCACTGATCAACAACCAGTCCGCCTGGCCGGCCCGCGCCATGCCGAACGCCAGCTTCCGCTACTACTTCACGCTCGACGCCGGCGAATCCGCCTCGCAGATCACCCTGCAGTCCTCGTACAACCAGTGCCAGGCGCCGAGCGCGCCGACGCAATACTCGGGCAGCACGTACTACATCACGGTCTCCTGCTCGAACCTCGACCTCGAACCGGACGGCGAGGCCGACTACACCAACATCGACTACCAGGCGCAGGTGCAGTTCCGGCTCACCTTCCCCGCCGCGCACAATCCGGCCGAGGACTGGTCCTTCCAAGGCATCCCGACCACGACCAACGCGACCCCGGTAACCGTCGGCGACATCCCGCTGTACTCCGGCAACACGCTGGTCTGGGGCAGCGCGCCGAGCAGCGCCGCAAGGCCGTCCACGCCTGGGGCGCTGACGGCGAGCGCCGTCACGTCGACCGGTGCCACACTCAGCTGGACGGCCGCGGCGGCAGGTGGCAACCCGCTGGCCGGATACGACGTGTACACCTCGTCCGGGACGCTCATCGGGACCGTGAACGCGTCTACGACCTCGTACAAGGTGGCCGGTCTCAACCCGAACCGCACCTCGCCCTACGGCTACTTCGTCACGGCGGTCGACACGCAGGGCGAGAGTTCGGCGGCGTCGAACGTCGCGCAGTTCATCACCTCCGGCAACACCTCGCTGACGGCCTCGGCGAACACCGCGCCCTCGACGCCGGGCACGCTGCTGGCCTCCGCGGTCAGCGGCGGCGGCGCGACGCTGACCTGGTCGGCCTCGACCGCGGGCAGCAGCGCGATCTCCGGTTACCAGGTGTATCAGCTCTCGCCGACGCCGAAGTTGGTGGCGACGACGGCCGCCACGGCGACCTCGTACTCGCTCAGCGGCCTCGCGGCGGGAACTGAATACGCGTACGAAGTCGCCGCGCTCGACTCGGCCGGCCGGATCTCGCCGGTCCTGCAGGCGGCCGCGTTCACCACGCTCGCCTCCGGGGCCAGCGCTTCCCCGAGCGCCTCGGCCAGCGCGAGCCCCAGCCCGAGCGCGTCCGCGTCGGCGAGCCCGTCGCCCTCGCCTTCGCCCTCGCAATCACCGTCGGCCAGTCCGTCCGCGTCCGCTTCGCCCTCGGCCAGCGCGACGGGCTCCGGCGCCGGCAAGTGCGTCGCGACGTACAGCGTGGTCAGCAGTTGGCCGGGCGGCTTCCAAGCGTCCGTCACGATCGCCGACAACGGCAGCGCCGCCATCAACGGCTGGGCGATCAAGTGGACGTTCCCCGGCGACCAGAAGATCAGCCAGATGTGGAGCGCGAGCTTCACGCAGAGCGGCGGACAGGTCACCGCGACGAACCTCTCCTACAACGCGACCATCGCGCCGGGAAGCTCGGTGAACTTCGGCTTCACCGGCACATACGGCAGCAGCAACGCGCCGCCGACCTCGTTCACCGTCAACGGCGCCGGATGCCCGTAGTCCACCGGTAACCCACCAGAGGGCCGCTCCCGACACCAGGTCGGGAGCGGCCCTCGCGTTGTCCCGTCACCCGAGACACAGAGTTCTTATTTGCAGCCGCCAGCCGGCGGCCGGATCAGAACAGCGGCGGCACGGCCTGCTGCGCCAGTTGCAGCGCCTGCTGCGGGAACCACGCGCCGGCCGCCGGGTCGTTCACGCCCCACAGCGGGTCGAACAGCTGCTGGCTCGCCGCGTCGGTCGGCCAGCCCGGCTGCGTGTACGCGGTGTAGTCCCACGCGCGCACGCCGCCCGCCGCGTCGCACTGGCCGTCCGACTGGCCCGGGGTCTTCACCCACAGGTACGCGTCCAGCAGCGCGACGCCGGTCCTCACGGACGGGCGAACTCCGAGCCCTGACGCGGGCGGGTTGCACCAGTTGCCCGAGGCCAGCTTCGAGACCACGCTCGCCGACTGGTTGTACGGCGCGGCCGCGTAGGTCTGCATGCTGTTCGGACCCTCGCCGTTGCGGCTGGTGTCGATGACGAAGTGGGTACTGGCCACCGCGTCGCCCATGTTCTGCGCGTACCACTGCGTCGACAGGCCCCAGGTGCTGAAGTCGCCCGGGCTCGCGGGGTAGTACTGGCTCGCGCAGTCGCCGGGCTTGTCGAAGTGCGCGTTGTTGGCGTCGGTGACCATCGCGATGCAGTCCGAGATCCAGGTGCCGTAGTCGATCAGCTGCGGGTCGGCCTGGTAGTTGGACAGATTGAGGAAGAAGCCCTGCGCCTGCTGCACATCGCCGGCCAGCAGCCGCTGCGTCATGGTGCCGACCGACTGCCATGCGCTGTGCGTGCCGTCGAGGTAAACGCTGATCGCGGGGTCCTTCTCCAGGGCCGTCACCGCGTAGTCGATCTCCGCGATGCGCTCGGCGTCGGTGAAGGGATAAGTCGAGGAGGGCAGGCCGCAGTTGGACGGCATGTTGCCCAGCGCGTCCGGCTCCAGGATCACCACGGCCTTGGCACGCCCGATACCTGCGGCCAGGCCGTCGATCCAGGCTTCGTAGGCGGTTTGGTCGAGTGCCCCGCCGGCCGAGTACTGCGAGCAGTCACGGCCCGGGATGTCGTACGCGGCCAGGACCGGCACTGCACGCTCCCGGGCCGCCTGCCGGACCGTGTCGTGCGCCTGCTTCTGCACGTCCGCGGGCGTGCCGCCGGTGAACCAGACGGCCTGCGGCGTCGTGACCATCCGCGTGAGCAGCGCGGCGTCGCGCCAGTCCCCGCCGCGCAACAACTGCTTGATCTGCGTGACGGCGCCGGAGGAAGGCCGCGGAATGAAGAACCGGGTGTTCGCGGGCAGGCTGTGGCCGGATGCGGACGGCGCGAGCGACGCCGAACCCGCGGCGTCGGCAGCGGCTAATCCCGGTGCGGCGGCCACGCTCGCGGCGCCGAGCGCGAGGGCGGTCAGGCCCCGCCAGGTGCGGCGGCCAGTTCGTGAGAACAAGGCATCTCCCCTTTGGAAACGTGATGAAGACGAGTCGAACAGGTAGCGGCCTGAAGCTACGCACTGGCTGCCTCAAGTCAACGTCGGATGATTGGGCGTTCAGACAGGTCACAAGGCCGTGTCCGCGCTACCAGCCGCCCCCGGATACCTGTCGCGGCAAGCGACCTGACTGGTCGTGAAAGTTTCTTTTCCGGCATCTCACGAATGCATCCGGCGCGAGTGGCAAACAGTAGGGCCGGAATCGGCCGGAGTTGGTGAGAAATACAGTGTGGGCTACTGACGGTGCGACGTTGGTCGATCGGTATCTGCTCGAGGACCGGCTCGGGCGCGGCGGCATGGGCTGCGTGTGGCGGGCGCGCGACCTGGTGCTCGGGCGGCAGGTGGCGATCAAGCTGACCGACCGCGCGGGCGCGGCGCGCGGCTCGGCGGAACGGCGGCTGCGGCGCGAAGCGACCGTCATCGGCAACCTGACGGAGCGGCGGCTGGCCCGGGTTTACGACTATTTCGAGACCGCTGACGGCTCGTTCATCGTGATGGAGCTCGTGCAGGGCGAAAGCCTGTCCGCGCGGATCAAGCGCGAGGGCCGGTTGCCGCTGGCCGAGGCGGTGTGGATCGTTGCCGAATGCGCCGAGGCGCTGCACGCCGCGCATCGAGCCGGGGTCGTGCACCGTGACGTGAAGCCGTCCAACATCATGCTCACCGCGTCCAAGGATGCGACGTCCAAAGGCGCGGCGCAGGACATCAAGATCGTCGACTTCGGCATCGCGGCCCGAACCCGTCCGGCACCGAACCGCGACCCGCATGCGCAGGAACCGCTGGAGCTCGAGACCGAGACGATGACCGGCAACATCGTCGGCACCATCGCCTACCTCGCGCCCGAGCGCGTTTCCGGCGCGCCGGACAGCCCCGCCGCCGACCTGTACTCGCTCGGCGTGCTGTTCTATCAGCTGCTTTCCGGTCGTCTGCCGTTCGAGGCGAGTGAACCGATCGCGGTGCTGTGCGCACACGCGGACGGTCGCGCGGCCCCGCTGCCCGCTGACATACCGCCGCCGGTCGCCGAGCAGTGCTTCCGGCTGATGGCGCGCGACCCCGCGGATCGTCCGCCGTCAGGTGCGGCGGCCGCGGCCGAGCTGCGCGCGCTCGACGTCGAGCACCCGGAGCGGCTCTGGCCGCAACCGCGTCCGGTCGCCGAGCGGGGCAAGGCACTGATATCTGTGCTGCGCACCGGTCCCGGTCGGCAGCGCGCGGGTCGGCAGCGCATCGGCCGACAGGCCAAGGCGATGGTCGCGGCGGGTTGCTTCGCGGCCATGGCCACCGCCGGTTGCACGGCGTGGCTCGTGGCCGGATTCGGCACTCAAGCCGCCGCGGGCTCCGCGCAGCAGACGACCAGCCGCCCCGCGAGTACGAGTCCGTCCAGCCCCGGCCCGGTGCACGCGGTCTCGGCCGTCGTTTCGCCCAGCCAGTCCGCCGGCGGCAACGCGACCACGCCGGCCGCCCGCTCCGGTCCCGCAGGACCTGCGCCCAGCACGTCGCCGAAGCCCGGTGGCGACAAGGGAGGCGACAACGGTGGCTCGTCGCACGGCAAGCACAAGGGCCACTGAGCGCGGCTGCGATCGCGCCGGTCATCGCGCTTCCGGTCGCCCGCTGATCGCATCCGTTCCGCACGATTTCACCGGGCTCTGGCGATGTGATCTTCGCGGTGGCCGACAGGTGGCTCACCGTCACCGGTTGACGCGCGGGAAAACAGGCCGCATACTCCGAGTTGCCTCGTCCGGAAACGTTTCCGGAAACCCGTAACGCGCCGCCAGCGCAGACCCCACCACCAGGCGGCGCGCGATCACGTCGCGGCCAGGCCGTCCGAGCGAACGCTGTGCGCCTGAGCCGCGCCGTCCCACACCCACCAGCAGTGCTTTTCTCTCGCGCAGGAGCAACGATGCTTCGACCTGCACTCAGACGCCGCCGTGTCGTCCTGGCAATCGCGGCCGCGCTCGCCCCCGTCGCCGCAGCCACCACCGTGTTGGTGCTGCCCGGCGCGGCCTCGGCGGCCGTCCCGGCCCCGCCGGCCGGCTGGACCACCGTGTTCAGCGACGACTTCAACGGCGCCGCCGGAACCGGCCTGAACACCGCGAACTGGCTCTACGACCTCGGAACCAGCTATCCCGGCGGCGCCGGGAACTGGGGAACCGGCGAGGTGGAGTCGGAGACCAACTCCACCGCGAACGTCTACCAGGACGGCTCCGGCCACCTGGTCATCAAGCCGATCAAGAGCGGCAGTTCGTGGACCTCGGGCCGGGTGGAGACCCAGCGCACCGACTTCGCCGCACCGGCCGGCGGCGAGATGGAGATCACCGCGTCGATCGAGCAGCCGAACCCGGCCAGCGGCCAGGGTTACTGGCCGGCGTTCTGGGCGCTGGGCGCGGCGGCCAGGCCGGTCGGCGCGACCAACTGGCCGGGCATCGGCGAGCTCGACGTGATGGAGGACGTCAACGCTCTGAGCGAGGTCTCGCACACGCTGCACTGCGGCGTCGACCCCGGCGGCCCGTGCAACGAGACGACCGGGATCGGCAGCGGCCTGCTCGCGTGCGGCGGCTGCCAGACCGGGTACCACACGTACTCGGTGATCGTGGACCGGCGCACCGCCGGGGCCGAACAGCTGCGCTTCTACACCGACGGCGCGCTCCAGCTGACCGTCAATCAGAACCAGATGGACGCGACGACCTGGGCCAACGCCGTCGACCACGGATTCTTCGTGATCCTGAACGTGGCGATCGGGGGCGCGTACCCCAACGCGATCTGCGGTTGCACCTCGCCCAGCTCGGCCACCAGCTCCGGCGCCGGGATGAGCGTGGACTACGTCGCGGTGTACCAGACCAGCGGATCGAGCGCGTCGCCGTCTGCGTCGCCGTCTACTTCGCCGTCCGCGAGCCCGTCGTCCACCGGCGGTGGTGGAGGCGGCGGAACGTCGTGCACGGCTACGGCGACCTCCAACATCTCAGCTGACTGCTACAACGCGTCGCAGGGTGCGGTCACCGTGTCCGCGGCCAGCGGTGACAGCAACCCGTCCGGAGTCGACGGAAACCAGGTACCACAGCTGACCAACGGCGAGTATCTGGAGTACAACAACATCAACTTCGGCAGTACCGGATCGACCCAGTTCGACGCCCGGGTCGCCTCCGGGGCCGTTGGCGGCGTCAGCGGCCTGGTCAACGTGGTGCTCGACAACCCGGGCAACGCGCCGATCGGCAACTTCGCGATTGCCAACACCGGCGGCTGGTCGAGTTGGCGGACCATTCCGGCGAACATCGCCAAGACCACCGGCACACACAACGTCTATCTCGAGTTCCAGTCCGGCGCCGCGGGCAACCCGCCGTACGTCAGCCTGCACTACTTCAACTTCCCGACCAGCTGACGACGTGACGGTCTGAGGAACCGACACCGCACGGATCTGCGCGATTCCGGGGTTACCGCGGATTGCCGCCCCAGACGGTGGCAGTCGCGGTGACCCCGGAGCCGTCCGCCGGGAAGGCGGTGATCCGCAGCACGGCGACTTGGCGGTAAGCGGTGAGCGCGCACACGATGTCGCCGACCGAGACGTGCGGCAGTTCCCAGGTCCCGTGCGTGAATGCCAGGTCGCGGCACTTGGTGCCGTCGGGAGTGCCGGTACCGGTCCACAGCGCGAGATTCCGTACCCGCGAGCCGTTGCTGGAGAGCTCCGCGAGCGGTGGTGGGGAGGCTTCCCGGATATCGCCGTGGATCTCGCCCGCGGCGGGTACCGGCGGCCGCTCGTCGAGCCACATCCCCGTGTTGGTGAAGGTGATGTTGCCCGACCAGACCAGGTAATTCACCGGTGGGGGCAGCGGGGGCTCGCCACCTTGACCGCCCGTAGGAGGACCGCCGCCAGGGCCGGGACCAGGTCCCGGAGGGGGACCGCCCTGGAACCAGTCGGGCGTCGGTATGCCCTTGCTGCCCGCGGCCTGCACGGTAGAGCCGTGATTCGGGCTCGATGACGACGACGAACCGGATCGGGTGGCGGAGGAGGGCCCGCTGCTCGGGGAGACGACGAGCGCGACGCCGGTCGCGGTGCCGACGACGGCGAGCGCCGCGGCGAGCCCGGCCAGGGCGCGGCGCGAAGGGCGGCGGCCGGATCCGGTCTTTTCCTCCTGCTGCCGGATTTCGATCGGTGCCGGCGGCGGACTTTCGGCGGCGCTGCGCGGCCTGCTGTCGCCGGCGCCCAGAGCGAGCCCGGAGAGCGCGTCGCGGTATGCCCCGATCGCGAAGACGACCGGCTCCGGCAGCCAATCCGCCGCGGTGCGCGGCGGCTCGTCGGGCGTGCAGATCTCCAGGATCTCGGCCGTGGTCGGCCGCTCGGCCGGATCCTTTGCGAGACAGGATTCGATGAGGGACCGGATCTGCAGCGGACAGCCGGCCAGGTCGGGCCGCTCGTTCACGATCCGGTAGACCACCCCGAATTTCGGGCCTTCGCCGAATGCGGGCCGACCGGTGGCCGCGTAATGTGCCAGCGCACCGAGCGAGAAGACGTCCCCGGCGGGCGCCGGCGGCTCACCGAGTACCTGTTCCGGCGCGACGTACTGCGGAGAGCCGATCATCATTCCGGTGAGGGTGAGCGGCGTGGCGTCGGCGGCGCGCGCGATGCCGAAGTCGATCACGCGCAGCCCGTCCGCGCCGAGCACCACGTTCGCCGGCTTGAGGTCGCGGTGCACGATCCCGGTGTCGTGGATCGCCTGGAGCGATGCCGCGATGCCGGACATCAGCACGAGCACCGCGGAGACCGGTAGCGGCCCGTACAGCTCGACCGCATCCGCCAGCGTCGGCCCGGCGACATACGCGGTGGCCAGCCACGGCGCCTCGGCCTCCGGATCGGCGTCGAGCAGCGGCGCGATGCCGGGCCCGGACACCTGACGCGCCGCGCGCACCTCGTGTCCGAACCGGGAGCGGAACGTGCGATCGTCGGCGAACTCCCGGCGCAGCACCTTCACGGCCACCGGCTGCCCGGATGCGTCGAAGGAGAGGAAGACCTCCCCCATGCCGCCGCCGCCGAGCCGGGCCCGCAGCCGGTAGCTCCCGATCTGGACCGGGTCTTGATCGCGCATGGGATCGAACATCCCGGGGGGAGCGTGCACGACTCACCTCGCGTACCGGGCTTTCGAAGTCGAGCCTCGACTATATCAATCCGTCCCCAGCTCAGGCCGTGTTACCTGCGAAAGTCTCCGCAATGGGCGGTCGACGCGGCGAAAAACCGGCACAAACGTTCTGCGCCGGGGCTTGATTGAGTGTTTGGGGCGCGCCTTCAGAGCACTACACCCGAGAGCATCAGAGCCCTGTGCCGCGGCCACCGCGCGTCAAGTGCCACTTTCCTCCTCCCCAATAAACCCCCCCCGCGATGACATCTCCGCGACGCGGCCGCACTACCACGGCGCGTCTCGTTTACGTCGTCACCCGATCACAGACGCCCTTGCTCGCTGGAAGTCTCGCGATAGCTTCGCCGACGGCGGACGAGGGTAACGCGGGACACGCGTGGACGGGTTTTTCACCCGGCTCCGCACGAAAGGTTGCCTTGTCCGGTTGAGCGGGACAACTGTGCTTGTCAATTGAGCGGGACAGCGGTGTTTGTCCGGTTGAGCGGGACAACGGTGCGTCCGGTCAAAAGGTCATGAGTCGTGGATCGCGAGGGCGCGGACGGCGGCGCGGACGGCGGCGCGGGCAGCGGCGCGGGCAGCGGCAGCGTCGGGTGCGGCGAGGGCAGCGTCGGCGAGGGAGGTGCAGTCGTTGAGCGTGTGCTGGCGCAGCCTTACGCCGACACGGCTTACGGCTGCGCGGGACATTGAAAGGCTGGTCACTCCCAAGCCGACGAGGACGCAGGCGAGCAATGGATCGGAAGCCGCCTCGCCGCAGACGCCGACCGGGTTGCCTGCGACCTTTCCGGCCCGCGCGCACAGCGCGATCAGGTCGAGCAGCGCGGGCTGCCACGGGTCGAGCAGGTCCGCGAGCTCGCCACACTGGCGGTCCGCGGCCATCGTGTACTGGCCGAGATCGTTAGTGCCGATGCTCAGAAAGTCCACGTGCTCCAGAATTTGCCCGGCGCGCAGTGCAGCCGAGGGGACTTCCACCATCGCGCCGACCTTGGACAGGCCGTGCGCACGTACCCGCGCGGCGAAGTCGGCTGCTTCCTGCACAGTGGAGACCATTGGTGCCATGACCCAGACGTCGGCGTCGGCGTCGTCGGCTTGTGCGGCTAGGGCGACGGCCTCCAGTTGAGTGTCAAGGACGTCGGGGCGGGTCCGCGAGGTTCGCAGACCCCTAATTCCCAGCGCGGGGTTCGGCTCGTCGGCGAGGGAGAGAAACGGCAGCGGCTTGTCGGCGCCGGCATCGAGCGTGCGTAGGACGACGCGTCGGCCGGGGAGGGCACGGAAGACGCGCACATACGCTTCGCGCTGCTCGTCGAGGCTCGGCGCGTCGTGCCGGCCGAGGAACAGCAGCTCGGTGCGCAGCAGGCCGACGCCTTCGATGCCCTCGACGTTCGTGGCGGCGTCGGCAGGCAGGTCGTCCGCGGAGCCGATGTTCAGCAGGAGCGGGACGCGGTGTCCGTCGGCGGTGCGGCCGGGGCCGGTGAACCTCGCAGTCGCGGCGGGTCGGGTTGCAGCGTTGGTGGCGTTGGCGGCGCTCGCGGCGCAGTCAGGTGTGGCGTTGAGGGTGACCGTGCCGGTCTCGCCGTCGATGTGAATCAGGGTTCCGTCTTCGATGGCGAGCGCTTCTCGGCACGCGACCACAGCGGGCAGACCGAGGGCGCGCGCGAGGATCGCGGTGTGGCTGGTCGGACCGCCGCGGACCGTGACCAGAGCGAGGACCCGCGTGGGATCGAGCGCGGCGGTGTCGGCCGGGGCGAGATCATCGGCGATGAGGACGAACGGATGGCCGGGATCCGGGATGCCGGGCATCGGCTCGCCGAGCAGCCAGGCGACCGCGCGGTCGCGCAGATCTTCGAGGTCTGCGGCGCGCTCGCCGAGATAGCCGCCGGCCGCGCGCAGGCCGTCCGCTTGCTGGGTGAAGGCGGCGTGCACGGCGTGAGCGGCGTCGAGGCCCGCGGCGACGGCGCTGTCGCAGGACTCTGCCAGCAGTGGGTCTTTCGCGATCAGGGCTTGGGCTTCGAGGATGGCGCGTGCGGCTGGATCCGTTGCTCGGGCGGCGCGTTCGGCCAGTTCGTGTCCGACACGATCGAGGGCTTCGCGAGCGGCCGCCTGTTCGGTTGGCGGGTCGGTGACGGAACGCGGCGAGGGTAATTGCGGGACGCGGCCCATGCGCAGCGCGGGACCGGCCGCGGCTCCCGCGCTGACGCCGAGTCCCTGGAGCCGGTCAATCATTGGCCGGCTGCGCGTCCAGGTCCCGGGAGAGCAGATCGGCGAGCGCCTCCAAGGCTTCGTGCGCCGCCGGCCCGTCCTGCGCGCCGGTGCTGAGCGTCACCGTCGTGCCGTGTTCGACGCGCAGCGCGAGGACGGCCAGGATGCTGCGCGCGTCGGCGAGCGGACCGTCCCCGATCCGCAGTTTGACCGGCACCGGTT
Source organism: Actinocrinis sp. (assembly GCA_035763685.1). GTDB lineage: Bacteria > Actinomycetota > Actinomycetes > Streptomycetales > Catenulisporaceae > Actinocrinis. Next base: position 10,972 of record DASUAR010000051.1, read on the forward strand.
GCGCGGCTGCGGCCTTGACGAACAGCGCGGCGGGGCGGGCGTGCAACCCGCTGGCTGAGGCGATGGTGACGGTGCGCTCGGGCATGGGAACGGGCTCCAATGACGAGATGGGAAACGCGGATTGGTCAGATCGCGTGGATCAGGGTTCGATGGTGACCTTGATGGCTTCGCCGCGGCTGACCACGTCCAGCGCTTCGAGCGTGCCCTCAAGCGGCAGCCGGTGCGTGATCAGATCCTTGACAGGCACGGCCCCGGTCGCGATCAGGTCGAGCGCGCGGGCGTTGTGCGTGGGACTGGAACCGTTCGCGCCGACGATGGTCAGCTCGCGGTAGTGCACCAGGTTCGAGTCCAGCGTGATGGTCGGCGCGTCCTGCGGCAGCCCGCCGAAGAAGCTGATCCGGCCGTGCCGCGCGGTGTACCGCAGCGCCTGCTCCTGCGCTTTTCCGGAGGCGGCGGCGGTGATCACGACATCGGCGCCGCGGCCTTCGGTCAGCTTGAGGATCTGCTCGGCGATATCGCCGTCCTCGGGCGAGATGGCTTCGTCCGGAGCGACCAGCGCCGCAGCGCGTTCCAGCCGCTCGCGGTTGAGTTCGACCAGGAAGACCCGAGCCGCGCCGCGCGAACGGGCCAGCCGCACGTGCAGGCAGCCGATCGGCCCCGATCCGACGATCACCACGTCGTCGCCCGCGCCGACCCGCGCCAGTTCCTGACCGTTGAGCACGCAGGCCAGCGGCTCGGCGATGGAGGCCTCGTCGAAGCCCACGCCGCTGGGAATCGGGTTGAGCCCGCCGACCGCCAGCACCTTCGCCGGCACGATCAGGTACTCGGCGAAGCCGCCGTCGTATTGGTAACCCATCGATTCCTGATTCGGGCACACGGTCATCCGGTCACGCCGACATTCCGCGCACTGCCCGCACGGGATCGCGGCGATGACTTGTGCCCGGTCCCCGATCGACCATCCGCCGACGCCCGCGCCGACTTGGACGACCTCGCCCGCGATCTCGTGGCCCATGACCCGCGGCGGGTCGATGCGGTGATGTCCGTAGCGGTAGATCTTCAGGTCCGTGCCGCAGGTGGAGCAGTTTCGTACCCTGATCTTCACCTCCCCGGGTCCGGCCGCGGGCTCCGGCGCGTCCTCGATGCGCACGTCCCCGGGGGCGTAGAAGCGGGTCACCTTCATGATCAGAGCCTTCCGGTACGGGGGTTCGTAGAGAGCGCTGTGCGCTGTGTCAGGGAACTGGGGTGGGCTGGAGGAGGCGGACGACTTCGTTCGGGTCCTGGGCGTCTCGAAGGCTGCGGGCGCGGTCCGGGTCGAGCAGGATCTCGGCGAGCTCGGAGAGGATCGCCAGGTGACCGTCTCCGCGTGCCGCGATGGCCACGCACACGCTGACCGGATTGCCCTCCCAGTCCACCGGTTCGGTGAGCTTCACCACGGCGAGCGCGTCCCGCAGCACGGACTGCTTGCCGGCGAGGGTGGCATGCGGAATGGCCACGCCCTCGCCGACGTAGGTGGGGATGTCGCGTTCGCGTTCGAGCATCGCGTCGATGTACGCGGGCTCGACCGCGCCGATCTCGACCAGGACCCGGCCGCAGCGGCGCACCGCGTCGGTTCGGTCGGCTGCGGGCTCGGCCAGCCGCACCGCTTCGGGGCGCAGCAGGCCGGTCATCGCGGCGGTGTCAGGCGCAGGCATGTCAGACATGGATGACGCCGCCTTCCTTGATGGCCTTGAGGATCGCCTCCACGGCCGGATCGCCGAGGAAGATCTGGAACGGGATGACCGGCTTCGCTCCGGCCGCGGCGCGGGCTCGATCAGCCAACCCGGCGTGGCAGACAACCAGGTCCGCGTCCGCCGGGATCTGGCTGACCGGGGAGTGCTCGACGGTGACCGGGTACTTCTTCAGGGATTTGCGAAGCTGCGCGGCCAGCATCACGCTGCTGCCCATCCCGGCGTCGCAGGCCACGATGATCTTGTGTACGTCGGCTGCGCTGATGGCGGTCATGATGCTCACGCCTCCCCGGCGGCGCTCTCGCCGGCGAACGCGGTGTCATGCGCGAGGACGGGTTCGGCGGGGCGTGACTGCGGCGATTGCTCAGGGGACCGGGTTGTCCCGCTGGACTGGACAGTTTCGGCGGCCTCGATCTCCTCCGCCTTCTCGCCGCGGCCGAAGCCGAGCAGCAGCGAGGCGACCGCGAAGGACACGGCTGCGGCGATCAGCACGCCCGCGAACACCGGGAAGTAGCCACCACGCGGGGTCTCGGCCGCGTAGGCGAAGATGCTGCCGGGGGAGGGGGAGGCGACCAGGCCCGCGCCGGTGGCCTCGAACCAGCCGATGCCCGCCATGCCGCCGAGGATGGTGGCCAGGATCAGCCGCGGCTTCATCAGGATGTACGGGAAGTAGATCTCGTGGATCCCGCCGAGGAACTGGATGATGATCGCGCCGGGCACGCTCGGGCGCAGCTTGCGCGGGCCGAACAGGAAGTAGGCGACCAGGACGCCGAGGCCGGGACCCGGGTTGCTCTCCAGCATGAACAGGATCGACCTGCCGCTGTGCAGCGCCTGGGTCACGCCCAGCGGGTCGAGCACGCCGTGGTTGATCGCGTTGTTGAGGAACAGCACCTTGGCCGGCTCGATCACGACCGAGGCCAGCGGCAGCAGGTGGTGGTTGACCAGCGACTGCACGCCGTTGCCCGCCCAGGTGGTCACATGGTTGACCACCGGGCCGATGCCCCAGACGCCGAGCAGCGCGAACGCGCCGCCGATGATGCCGAGCGAGAAGTTATCGACCAGCATCTCAAAGCCCGTACGCACCCGGTCCTCGATCAGCCTGTCGAACTGCTTGAGCACGTAGGCGGCCAGCGGACCGGCGATCATCGCGCCGAGGAACATCGGCACGCTGGAGCCGACCACGACGCCGGTGGTGGCTATCGCGCCGACCACCGCGCCGCGCTGGCCGTGGATCGCGCGGCCGCCGGTGTAGCCGATCAGGATCGGCAGCAGATAGGTGATCATCGGGCCGACCAGTGCGCCGAACCGCGCGTTCGGCAGCCAGCCGGTCGGGATGAACAGGGCGGTGATCAGTCCCCAGGCGATGAACGCGCCGATGTTCGGCATCACCATCGAGGCGAGGAAGCTACCGAAGCGCTGCACTGACGCGCGCGCCCCGGTGCCGGCGGGCTGCGGGGTGTAAGCCATGGCCATGTCGTCGTCCTCCTTGACAGACGGCCTTCTAACGTGGGTGTTGAGCCTCGCGGGAGCGGGAGGTGTCGCGGATGTCAGAACCTTGGTGCGGAGAGCTTCGAGACCGGCGGGCGCGGTTCTCGGGAGAGATCGACCACGACGATGCCTTCGCGGCGGATGTCCGCCGGGCACGGCATCGCGCTGCCGGGCAAGCCGACCGCCGCTGCGCCCCAGGCCACCGCCTCGATCAGGGCTTTGTCGCCGCGCGCGCCGCCGGCCAGGAACCCGGCGAGCAGCGCGTCGCCCGCGCCGACCGTGCTGCGCGGCTCGATCTGCGTGCCCTGAGCCAGCAGCGCGCCGTCGTCATCGACGAGCACCGCGCCGTCGGCGCCGAGGCTGGCCAGGACCGCGCCGGCGCCGCGTTCGCGCAGCGCCTGTGCGGCCTTGATCACGTCGCCGAGTTCTGACAGCGGCGCGCCGACCGCCTCGGCCAGCTCGTCCCGATTCGGTTTCACCAGATCGGGCCCGGCTGCGACGGCGGAGAGCAGCGCCGGGCCGCTGGTGTCCACCGCGACGCGGATACCGGCGGCGGTGAACTGCGCGGTCAGTCCTGCGTAGACGTCGACTGGAACGTCCGGCGGCAGGCTGCCGCACATCACGACCCAGTCGGCGGTGCCCGCGCAGCCGAGTACCGCGGCGGCGACCGCGTCGAACTCGGCGGCGGTCAGCGGCGCACCCGGTTCGTTCACCTTGGTGACCGTGCCGTCCGCCTCGACGAGAGTCACGTTCGAACGGGTGGGGCTGGCGATGGGAACGGCGACGGTGTGCACCGATTCCCCGGCCAGCAGCGAGACCAGCTGCTCGCCCTCGGCTCCGCCGCACGGGATCACCGCGCGCGAACCGACGCCGTTGGCCAGCAGCGCCCGCGCCACGTTCACCCCCTTGCCACCCGGGTCCAGATGCACCGAGGCGGCGCGCAGCACCTCGCCACGGCGCAGCGCCTCCACCTCCAGGGTGCGGTCCAGGCTCGGGTTGAGGGTGAGCGTCACGATCATGCGCGCACCACCCGCACGCCGCTCTGCTCGAACTCGCCGGCCGTCTCGTCGTCGAGCCCTGAGTCGGTGATCAGCGCGTCGAGGTCGGTGAGGCCGGCGAACCTGGCCAGGCAGTCGTTGCCGAATTTCGTGTGGTCGGCGAGCAGCACGGTGCGCCGGGCCGCGCCGATCATCGCGCGCTTGACGGCTGCCTCGGCCAGGTCGGGGGTGGTCAGGCCGTGGGCGGCGGATACGCCGTTGGTGGCCATGAAGGCGACGTCGACGCACAACTGGGACAGCGGGGCCAGGGACCACTCGTCGACGGTGGCGAGCGTGCGCCCGCGCACCCGGCCGCCGAGCAGCAGGACGGTGAGGTTCGCGCGGGTGGCCAGGCTGGTGGCCAGCGCGGGGGAGTTGACCACGACGGTCAGCTCCCGGTCGGCCGGCAGCGCCTCGACCAGACGCCCGGTGGTGGTGCCCGCGTCGATGATGACCGAGCCCTCCTGCGGAAGTTCGGCCAGCGCGGCCTTCGCGATGCGTTCCTTCTCCGCCGTCATCACCGCGTCGCGGGTGGCGACGGCGGGCTCGAAGCCCAGGCGTTCGACCGGGATCGCCCCGCCGTGCACCCTGCGCACCACTCCGGCGCGTTCGAGCACGGTCAGGTCGCGCCGCACCGTCTCGGTGGTCACCGCGAGCTCGGTGGCCAGCCCGACGACGTCGACCCGGCCATGGGCGCGGGCCTTCGCCAGGATGGCCTGCTGGCGCTCCTCGGCGTACATGATGTTGGTTCACCGCCAATCAATGTTGTCTTTGCATTGTTTACACCCGAGTCTGTGGCTCGTCAACGGCTGGCTTCGCGAACATGCAGGGAGCTGGCTCGGAACAAAACCAACACAAACGCAGAAACCAGGAAAGCCGCGGGCGGGAGACTGCGATGAGTCTCCCGCCCGCGGCGGGTCGGTGTGCCGAGGGGTGTGCGCTGTCGTCAGGTGTCCGTCAGTTCCCGGACCGGGTTCAGCGCGGCGTCCTCTTCATCGGTCAGCAGCCGCGAGCGAGTCAGGAAACGTACTCCCTCGGGCGCTTCCAGCGAGAAGCCGCTGCCGCGTCCAGGAACGACGTCGACGGTCAGGTGCGTATGCCGCCACAGCTCGAACTGCGCGGCCGACATCCAGAACCCGATCGGCTCCGGTATGCCCTCGATCCGCAGTTCGGCGAGCAGCGCGTCCGAGGCGCCGGTGCGGAACTCGCCGAGCGGAAAGCACATCGGGGAACTGCCGTCGCAGCAGCCCCCTGATTGGTGGAACATCAGCGGACCGTGGGCCCCGCGCAGATCCCGCAGGATCCGCGCGGCGGCCTCGGTCACATCCACCCGCGCCGGCGCGGGCTCACCCGGCTGCACGGCGCGGCCTAGAAGAAGCCGAGCTTCTTGGGCGAATAGCTGACCAAGAGGTTCTTGGTCTGCTGGTAGTGGTCGAGCATCATCTTGTGGTTCTCACGCCCGATGCCGGACTGCTTGTAGCCGCCGAAGGCCGCGTGCGCGGGATAGGCGTGGTAGCAGTTGGTCCACACCCGGCCGGCCTGGATCGCGCGCCCGGCCCGGTAGGCGGTGTTGATGTCGCGGGTCCACACGCCGGCGCCGAGGCCGTACAGGCTGTCGTTCGCGATCTTGATCGCTTCGTCGAAGTCACTGAACGGGGCCACCGAGACCACCGGCCCGAAGATCTCCTCCTGGAAGATCCGCATGTGGTTCGAGCCCTGGAAGATGGTCGGCTGCACGTAGTAGCCGCCGGCCAGCTCGCCCTCCAGTTCGGCCCGGTGCCCGCCGGTCAGCACCTTGGCGCCCTCCTGCCGGCCGATCTCCAGGTAGGCCAGGATCTTCTCCAACTGGTCGTTGGAGGCCTGCGCTCCGATCATCGTCTCGGTATCCAGCGGATGGCCCTGCACGATCTTCTCGGTGCGCGCGATCGCCGCGTCCAGGAAGCGCCGGTAGTGCCCGATCTGGATCAGCGCGCGGGACGGGCAGGTGCACACCTCGCCCTGGTTGAGGGCGAACATGGTGAAGCCCTCGAGCGCCTTGTCGAAGAACTCGTCGTCCGCGCCGCTCACGTCGTCGAAGAAGACGTTCGCGCTCTTGCCGCCCAGCTCCAGCGTCACCGGCTTGAGGTTCTCACTGGCGTACTGCATGATCAGCCGGCCGGTGGTGGTCTCGCCGGTGAAGGCGACCTTCGCCACGCGCGCGCTGGAGGCCAGCGGACGGCCCGCCTCGACGCCGAAGCCGTTGACGATGTTGACCACGCCGGGCGGCAGCAGGTCGGCGATCAGGCTCATCAGGTAGTGGATCGAGGCCGGGGTCTGCTCGGCCGGCTTGAGCACCACCGCGTTGCCCGCGGCCAGCGCCGGAGCCAGCTTCCACACGGCCATCAGGATCGGGAAGTTCCACGGGATGATCTGCCCGACCACGCCCAGCGGCTCGTGGAAGTGGTAGGCCACCGTGTCCTCGTCGACCTCGGAGATGCTGCCCTCCTGCGCCCTGATCGCGCCGGCGAAGTAGCGGAAGTGGTCGATGGCCAGCGGCAGGTCGGCGGCCAGGGTCTCCCGGATCGGCTTGCCGTTCTCCCAGGTCTCGGCGACCGCGAGCTGTTCCAGGTGCTCCTGCATCCGGTCGGCGATCTTGTTGAGGATGTCGGCGCGCTGCGCCACCGGGGTGCGGCCCCACGCGGGCGCTGCGCCGTGCGCCGCGTCGAGGGCGCGTTCGACGTCCTCGGCGGTGCCGCGGGCGATCTCGGTGAAGGTCTGCCCGGTTACCGGGCTGGGGTTCTCGAAGTACTGACCACGGTGCGGCGCGACGTACTCGCCGCCGATCCAGTGGTCGTAGCGGGACTGATAACTCATCTTCGCCTCGGACTGCCCCGGGGCCGCGTAGCGCGCCATCGCACTGCCTTCCGCACCTTCGCCGCCCGCTCCCGCGCGGGCGAACACATGTGGGCACGTTAGGTTCGGCTACGTTGCAACCACGTTGCATGCGGCGCCTTGCTTCCGCAGCCGGCGGATGCGTTACCGGAGGTCGTTTCCCATCCTGGGTACAACCGGTAATCCGTACTCGCGGCGCAGCTGCCCGACCCGCACGGCCGCCATCGCGCGTCGCGGCGACGATTCGGGCAGCGAGGCGAGCAGCGCCTCCCAGGCCTGAAGGTCGTCGTCGCCCCAGGTGGTGCGCGTCCACGTGTCGAGCAGGCCGGGATCGCGGCGGGTCAGCAGTGCGGCGCGCATCTGGTTGGCGAGCCGATCCCGCATGCGGGCGACGCCCGGCGCGTCAGACTCGGGCAGCAACGGACCGCGATACGCACGCGCGGCTTCCGAGACCGCACCGAGCTCCAACGCTTGGAACACCTCCAGGAAGTCCGCTTCGACCGGGACGCGCAACCGATACGGCCGTGAGTCGAGCAGCTTCGGGCCGAGCAGATGCCGCAGCCGCGACAGTTCGGCCCGCAGCGTGACCGGATTGACCGTGCGCTCGCCGTACAGCTCCAGGCTCAGCTGATCGCCAGTCAGCCCGTCGCGGTAGCGGGCCAGCAGCACGACGATCTCGCTGTGCCGGCGGCCGAGCCGCAGCGACTGCGGGCCGACGTTCAGCAGCGCCTCGTCCCGGCCGAGCGCCTGCAGCACGGCATGTTCGGCGGTCGCGCACCGCGTGCCTGACGGGTCGTCGGCCATCGTGACCAGAGCCGGACCGAGCGGCGGCAGTGAGCCGGCCAGGTGTGCTTCCGCGGCGCGCGCCGTGGCCTGCACCAGCGCGAGGCTCTGCGGGCTGGCCAGGTGATCGCCGCCGGTGATGTCCACCGCGCCGAGCAGGATGCCGGTGCGCGGGTCGTGGATCGGCGCCGCCGCGCAGGTCCACGGCTGAACCAGGCTGCTGTAGTGCTCGGCGGCGAAGATCTGCACCGCGTGGTCGACCGCGGTCGCGACGCCGGGGGCGTTGGTCCCGGCGTGCCCCTCGTCCCAGCTCGCTCCGGGCACGAAGTTCATCGCCTCGGCCTTGCGCAGCACCCCGGCGTGCCCTTCCACCCACAGCAGCCGGCCGACGGCGTCGCAGACCGCGAGCACGTGCTCGCCGTCGTCGGCGATCGCGCCGAGCAGGTCGCGCAGCAGCGGCATCACCGCGGTCAGGGGATGCGAACGGCGGTACTCCTCCAGCGCCCCGTCCACCAGATCGACGGGGGCGAGCGCGTCTGGCGGCACCTGCGCGCCGGCCGATCTGCGCCAGGAGTCGGCGACCACGGGGCGTACCGGACCCGCGATCGACGAGTCCGTCACGAACGCCTCGTGCGCTCTGCGCAGCTGCCCGGCCCGCCGTCGCGGGTCGGCGCCGATCTCCAATGCCAGCCAGGGATTGCCCACCAGCGCTCCTCCATGGCGAGGGCCGTTCCCGACGCCATCGTCACCTATCCTGCACGTTAAGGCAACGGAGCGTGCCGGAGTTGAGCAGACTGGTGCTGCGATTCACTCTCGGGGGAGAAGGGAATTCTGCGTACTCAGATATATGTGGGCTGACTCGTTCAGCTGTGGACGTCAACGGAATCGTTCAACGAAACGGCGTTGCCAAGGCGTTTCCACGGCGCGCCGTGCGTACCGTTCCCGCACGTATGCGATCGCGTCGCGCGGGGTGAGGCCGTCGAGCACGGCCAGGCACGACAGGGCGGTACCGGTGCGGCCGATGCCGCCCCCACACGCGATCTCGACCCGCTCGGTGGCCGCCTGGGCCCAGGCATGGTGCAGCGCTTCCACGGCCGCCGAAGGCTCAGCCGGCAGCCCGAAGTCCGGCCACCGCAGCCAGCGCGCCTCCCACGAAACGGCCGCAGGCTCCTTCCCGAGCAGATACAACGCGAAGGTCGGCGCCTGGCCGGCCGGCAGCGGTCTGCGCAGGGCACGGCCGCGGACGCGGCGGCCGGAAGGCAAGGTCAGCAGCCCCGCGGTTCCCGGCTCCCACGCATCGGTCATCGGGCGAGCGTAACCGACTGCCGAGGTGGCAGCCCCGCAGCTCGTGCTGCCGCCCCGCTTCTGTCGGAAGCGCCGCTTACGATCGCTGTTATGTCCGCTATCACCGCCGCTGTCGCAGTCGACGGATTCGAGCCGGAGCAGCTCGAACTGCACCGCCGTGAGCTGACCGGGTACTGCTACCGCATGCTGGGCTCGTTCGCCGAGGCGGAGGACGCGGTCCAGGAGACGCTGATACGCGCGTGGAAGGCGCAGGGCGGCTTCGAGGGCCGCTCCTCGGTGCGCACCTGGCTGCACCGCGTGGCCACCAACGTGTGCCTGGACATGCTGCGCGGGCGAAAGCGGCGCGCGCTGCCGATGGGTCTGGTGCCGTCGACCACCGCGGAGGAGGTATTGCGGACCGGCGACATCGGCCCGGAGATCGGCGAAAGCACCTGGGTGCTGCCGGTGCCCGACTCCCGCGTCCTGCCCGAGCACACCGATCCCGCGCAGGTGACCGCGCAGCGTGACAGTGTCCGGCTGGCGTTCATCGCCGCGCTGCAACACCTCCCGCCGCGCCAGCGCTCGGTACTGCTTTTGCGTGAGGTGCTCGACTGGTCCGCGGCCGAGGTGGCCGACCTGCTCGACAGCAGCGTCGCCGCGGTGAACAGCGCGCTGCAACGCGCCCGGGCCACCCTCGCCACGCAGCAGCTCGACGGCCCGACCGCAGACGACCCGGCGCAGCGCGACTTGCTCGCCGAATTCGTGGACGCCTTTGAACGCTACGACGTCGAGCGACTCACCACGCTCCTGCACGATGACGCCGTGCAGGCGATGCCGCCTTATGAGCTCTGGCTGCGCGGTGCGGCAGAGATCGGCCGCTGGATGCTCGGTCCCGGCGCGGAATGCCGCGGCTCGCGCCTGCTGCCGGCCGGTCGCGCCAACGGCGCTTGCGCGTTCGGCCAGTACCGCAGCGATGGACACGGCGGCTACACGCCGTTCGCGCTGCAACTGATCCGGGTCGAGGGCGAGCGGATCGCCGAGATCCACAGCTTCCTCATGCCGGAGTTGCTGTTCCCGCTGTTCGGCCTGTCCTTGACGCTCTGACTCTGCTGGCGCGCGGAAGCTGCTCGTCCCCAAACCCGCGGGCGACCGACCGATGAGTTTCACCGAACCGGATCGTCCAAGCCGGTGAAAGCGAACCATCGCCCGGAACCGAAGGGACCGAAGATGAGCCTTCCGCAGGTCGTCTCGCGCGCGCAGTGGACCGAGGCCCGCAAGCAGCTGCTGCTGCGGGAGAAGGAGCTGACCCGGGCGCGCGACGCGCTCAACGCCGACCGGCGGCGACTGCCGATGGTGCGGGTCGACAAGCCGTACGCGTTCCAGGGCTCGGACGGCCCGGTCTCGCTGTCCGACCTTTTCGAGGGCCGGCGCCAGCTGGTGGTGCAGCACGTGATGTTCGACCCGGCCTGGGACGGTGCCTGCAAGGGCTGCACGGCCGGAATCGACGAGCTGTCACCCGGTCTGCTCGCGCACCTGCACTCGAGGGACACCACGTACGCGCTGGTCTCCCGGGCGCCACTGGAGAAGCTCCAGGCCTACGCGGCGAGCCGAGGCTGGACGCTGCCCTGGTATTCCTCCTTCGGCAGCGACTTCAACTACGACTTCCACGTCACCCTGGACCCGGCGGTGACGCCGGTCGAATTCAACTACCGCGACGCACACGAGCTGGCGCAGGCCGGGATGGGCTGGATCCTGGAGGGGCCGTCGGAGCAGCCGGGCCTGAGCTGCTTCCTGCGCGACGGCGACCAGATCTTCCACACCTACACGACCTTCGCCCGCGGCACCGAGCAGCTCGGCGGCTCGTACGGGGTGCTCGACATGACCGCGCTCGGCCGCCAGGAGGCGTGGGAGGAGCCCAAGGGCCGGGTGGAGAAGCCGCACGGCGCCGACCCCAGCTTCAGCGACTGAGCGAAAGAAGCGGGACCGAAGCCGACGGGGACGCAACGGGGACGGAGGCGGCTATGACCGGCACGGCCGTGAGCTGGGGGCTCGGTGCGGCCCTGGTCATAGTCGCCTCCGGCGCCCTCTGGCGGCTGGCCCGGCCCGCCGGGCGCCACGAGCGGACGCATCAGCGTACGAATTCAGCGCTGCATCTGCTCATGGCGCTCGGCATGACCGTGCTGCTCGTCGAGCGCGCGGGGGCGGCGGTGCAGGCGCTCGGCGTCATGTTCGGAGCCGTCGCGTTAACCATGGTGGTGCGCGGCCGGATTCATCACGCGGTCATGTCCGGGATCATGGTTCTGATGATCCGCATGCGGCCAGATCCCGGACCGTCCGGACCGTCCGGGCCGATGAGTATGCAGATGGCGATGCCGTCTACCTGGAACGGCGTCTCGCTGTTATTGCTCGCCGCGTTCGGATACGCGGCCGTGTCGGCGTGCGCAATTACCTGGCGGATGTCGGCGTTCGACGCTCACAGCCAGGGCGGTGAGCGGCGTGCGTGCGCCATGGATCCGGTCGGCCGTGGCTGCGAGATCACGATGCTCGTCAGCACCGCGGTGATGCTGCTGCCGATGATCTGATCCGCCGCCGCGGTCAGATGGAACCCGGGGTGCCGCTCGGCACGATCTGCACGCCCAGCGGCACCAGCGAGATCGGGATCAGCTTGAAATTGGCCAGCCCGAGCGGGATGCCGATGATCGTCAGGCACAGCACCGCCCCGGTGACCAGGTGCCCGATCGCCAGCCACCAGCCGAACAACAGCACCCAGATCACGTTGCCGACCACCGAGGCCGCGCCCGCCGTCTGACGCGGCAGGATCGACCGGCCGAAGGGCCAAAGCGCATAGCTGGCGATACGGAACGCGGCGAACCCGAACGGAATCGTGATGATCAGGACGAAGCACAACAAACCGGCCAGCGCGTAACCGATTGCCAGCCAAAGTCCGCACAGCACGAACCAGATGAGGTTCAGGATCAGTCTCATACCTACAAGCTCACCGCATCCGGCCGTTCAATGCATGCTCGGGCTCGGCTGCTAGGCGGTGTTGGGGAATGTATCAAGGCAACGATCCGGCCGCCGCTTTGTCGGGGATCGTGATGGCGAATCGCCACGCGCCGCCAAGCGCAGATGGTTCACTGCGCGACGAGCCTGGGCGTGCGGCCGGAGCGTCCTCATACCGGTTGTCTGTGGGCGTTTCGGCCGTGCGTCCAGGCGAAGTCGATCACCGGATTCGCCCCTTGAGACATTCCCCAACACCGCCTAACACCGAACCCGCTTCTAGGCCCGCACCCTGGCCGCCGGAGCGCTGAGGACACCCGAGAGTCACCCCCTGGACAGCAGCCACGGTCAAGGGCGGGGCACAGCCCCCGTCAGAGAGCGATGCCGGAAGGACGCCCTTGACCGTGGCTGGGCCATGCCCTCCATTCCGAGAATCGCGCACGCCCTGACCACAATTTCCGTGAATTCGCCATAGGTTGCGGAAATTGGTATCCATTCCCGAGCAGCTCGGCAGGCGGCGGTCAAGGTGGCCTTTCCCACATTCCTTCGTTCGCGGTAAATCGCCTGATGAAGCGGTGCGACCTGTTAGTTTCGGCTGGCGCCGTATAGCGGTTCGCAGCGAAGGCGGTGAGGGGATTGACGATGGGGACGCCCGGTCCTGGCCGGCTCGTGCCGCAGCCGGGATTTGACGCGGAATGCGCGATGCCCGCTCAATTGCAGGCCTGTTTCGTCGTGGAGTCGGAGTGCTTCGCGTGGTGGGGGACTTCGGACCCGGCGCTTGCCGCGGTAGCGGCGGGACTGCCGACGGGCGAAAGTGGGGCGTTGGCCGTCGCCGTGCCAGATCGGCAAGGGCGCAGAATCGTGAGCTCGACGCTGCCGGCGGTGCTGGTGCCGGCCGATGTCGGCGCCGCGGCCCTGGCCGCATGGCAGCCCGGTTCAGTGGCCGTTGGCGAGTCGGTGCGCGTGTGGTCGCGGATCGCCGCAGCACTCGACGACGCGGACGCCGCGGACGCGTTGGCCGAGGCACTGCCGACCGCCGGCCATGCCGCGATCGGGCTGGACGGCGCCACCATCTGGTCCGCCGACGCCGCGGTGTCCGCTGCCCGGCGCGCCGTCGGGTGCGACCGGCAGCCGGAAGGGTCGCGCATCGTCCGGGCGGTGCTGCGCCCCTACCAGCGGGCGGGACTGGCTTGGCTCACAGCCGCGGCAGCGCACGGCGGCGGCATTCTGGCCGACGAGATGGGACTGGGCAAGACGCTGCAGGCCATTGCGCTGCTCGCCTCCCGGCCCGCCGGCCGCCACCTGGTGGTATGCCCATCCTCGCTGGTGGGCAACTGGACACGCGAGCTTGCTCGGTTCGCTCCGGATATCGACGTCACCGCCTACACCGGACCGGACCGCACCGCCGCGCTGGCCGCCGCGACCGCCGGTGCGGTAGTCCTGACCACCTATCCGATTCTGCGCGGCGACGCACGAGAGCTGACCGCGCCGGAGTGGGACGTCGTCGTCCTGGACGAGGCCCAGCAGATCAAGAACCCGGACACGCACACGGCCCGCACCGCCCGCGCGCTCCACGCCGGTCTTCGTATCGCGATGACCGGCACACCCGTAGAGAACCGCCTTGACGAACTGTGGTCGCTGATGGCTTTCAGCAACCCCGGCCTGCTCGGCCCGCGATCGCGATTCCGCAGCCGCTACGCGGTCGCCATCGAGCAACGCCGGTCCGCGGCGGCCAGTGCCCGGCTGCACGCGGTCGTCGGCCCGCACATTCTGCGGCGCCGTAAGAGCGAGGTCGCCCCGGAACTGCCCGACAAGATCGTCGCCACCGTGGTGTGCGAACTGACCGAAGAGCAGGAACGGCTTTACCGGGCCGGCCTCGACGCGGCGTTCCGGGCCGGCCTGGGCACCGGCATCGAACGCCGCGGCCGCGTACTGGCCCTGCTGACCAGGCTCAAGCAGATCTGCAACCACCCCGAGCACGTCGAAGCCACCGGCGCGCCGCTGGCCGGCCGGTCCGGCAAGCTCGACCGGCTGACCGAGACGCTCGCCGAGATCGTCGACTCCGGCGAGGCCGCGCTGGTCTTCACCCAGTACCGCACCACTGGAGAACTGCTCGCCCGCCACCTGGCCGACCACCTGGGCGAGGAGCGGGTGCCGTTCCTGCACGGCGCCCTCCCGCTCCAGGCGCGGGAGAAGATGATCTCCCGCTTCCAGGAGGACCAGGCAGGACCGCCGGTGCTGCTGCTGAGCCTGCGGGCCGCCGGTTTCGGACTCAATCTGACCCGCGCCACGCACGTGGTGCACTACGACCGCTGGTGGAACCCGGCGGTGGAGGATCAGGCCAGCGACCGGGCGCACCGGATCGGCCAGACCCGCACCGTCACGATCCACACCCTGATCACCGAGCGCACCCTGGAGGAAACCATCGCCGAGATGCACGCCGGCAAGCGCGACCTCGCCGGGATCGCCACGGGAGAGACCCAGCAGATCGAGCGGCAGTTCGCCACGCTGTCAGACGACGCGCTGCGCACGCTGCTCGACCCGCGCGGCGGCCGATGAACAGCGAATTCGGCACCACCGCATGGGGACGCGGCTGGGTGCGCCTGGCCGCACCCACCACGTTGACCCGTCCGAACCCTGCCATCCCGCGCGGGCTCTCCCTCGCCCGCAACGACCGAGTCCGGGATCTCGAAATCGCTCCCGGCAGCCTCACGGCCCTCGTCGACGACAATTCCACGCGCGAAGTCCACATCGCGCTGCCCGCCTGGGACCACTGTCAACTCGACGTCGCCCGACGGCTGCTGGCCGGCACCGTCGCCGATAACCTGCGCGACGAGCACGAGGCCGCCCTCACTCACGCGGGCCTGTGCCCGGTACCGGAGGCGGCCACCGTGACGACCGACTGCCCGTGCACGAGCCGTACCAAGCCGTGCGCGCATGTAATCGCCGTCTGCTTCGAAATCGCCCGCCGCATCGACGAGCGGCCCAGCACGGCGCTCGTCCTGCGCGGAGTGGTCCACGACACACGTCCCGCCACAGCCCTCATCCCGCTCAGCCTCATCGACCCCGTCGACTTCTACCAGAAGCCGCCCCCCGGTCCGCAGCGGGCCGTGCGCTAGGCGGTGTTGGGGAATGTCTCAAGGGGCGAATCCGGTGATCGACTTCGCCTGGACGCACGGCCGAAACGCCCACAGACAACCGGTATGAGGACGCTCCGGCCGCACGCCCAGGCTCGTCGCGCAGTGAACCATCTGC
>DASUAR010000052.1:0-22529 GCA_035763685.1 Actinocrinis sp.
CGCCTACGTGTTCGTACGACTGTGCCAGTACTTCAATCATTCCGGATCGGTTTACGCCTTCGTCGGCGCGACCCTCGGCCCGCGCGCCGGAGTGGTGGCCGGCTGGGGCCTGATGGGCACCTACATCTTCTACGGCGTGACCACCTCCTCGGTGGTCGGCATCTTCGGCACGGACTTCCTGCAGAGCATCCACGTGTGGGACAACCCGCCGGTGCTCGCGCCGTACATCCTGACCGCGGTCGCGCTGGTGCTGTGCTGGCTGCTCACCGTGGTGCCGGTGCGGCGCGGCACGAACATACTGCTGACCGTCGAGGGCGCGACCGTCGCGCTGATCCTGGTCGTCTCGGCGGTGGTGCTGGTCAAGCTGCTGTCGCACAAGACGCCAGCTGGGCAGCACTTCACCATGAGCGTGTTCACGGTCCCGTCGGGCACCGGGATCTCCGCGGTCTTCCTCGGCATCGTGTTCGGGTTCCTGTCCTTCGCCGGTTTCGAGGCGGCCGCGACGCTCGGCGAGGAGGCCGCGCACCCGCACCGGGACATCCCGCGCGCGATTGTCGGCACGGCGATCTTCGGCGGGATCTTCTTCACCGTGGTGACCGCGATCGAGTCGATGGGCTTCGGCACCGACGCCAAGGGCGTGTCGGCCTTCGGCACCTCCTCCTCGCTGATCGGCGACCTCGGCAAGACCTACGTCGGCTCGTGGGTGGGCGACACGATCACGCTCGGCGCGATGATCAGCGCCTTCGGCTGCTGCCTGGCCTGCACCGTCGGCGGCGCGCGGCTGCTGTTCGCGCTCAACCGGGACGGCTTCGGCGACCGCGGCCTCGGCCGGGTCTCCCGGGTCGGCACTCCGGCGCGGGCCGGCAGCGTGGTGGCCGGCATCATGGCGCTGATCATCGGCGCCTCGATCGTGCTGTTCTCGGCGAACCCGCAGGACACCTTCATCTGGGGCGGCACGATCGGCACGCTGATCCTCCTGGTGGCCTACATCCTGACCACGATCGGCGCAATCTATCTGTTCTTCGTACAGCGGAAGATGGCGGTGCCGACCTGGCAGATCGTCATACCGATTGCGGCGATCGTGCTCCTCGGCTACACGCTGTACCGCAATGTGATCCCGTACCCGCCCTCTGGCGCGGCTCGCTGGCTGCCGGTGGTCTCGGGCGGCTGGCTGCTGATCGGCATCGTCGCGGTCTTCACGGCGCCGAAGACGGCCCGGCGGATGGGCTTCCTGCTCAGCGAGATGGAGGGCGCCGCGGCGGCCAAGATATCCGAGCCGCAGCGGGTTCCGGCCGATAGCGTGATGTTGGAAGGTGGTGCGGGCTGAACGAAACCGAGCCGTCGGGGCTGATCGACCATCACTGCCACGGCGTCATCCGTCGCGACCTCGACCGAACCGGCTTCGAGCTGCTGCTCACCGAGGCCGGTTCGGTCGGGGCGCTCGGCGGCAGCGCCTTCGATTCACAGATCGGCTTCGCGGTACGGCGCTGGTGCGCTCCCCTGCTCGACCTGGAACCGCACGCTCAGGCCGACGTCTATCTGGAGCGTCGCGCCGAACTCGGCCACGCGGAGGTCACCGCGCGCTTCCTTCGCTCGGCCGGGCTCGACGCGCTGTGCGTGGATACCGGGTTTGAGCCGGAACCGCTGCTCTCGCCGCAACAGCTCGGCGAGATCGCGGGCGCATCATCGTACGAAATCGTCCGGTTGGAGCAGGTCGCCGAGCAGATCGCGCCCACGACCACGGCCGCGGGATTCGCTGAAGCGGTGCGCGCCCGGCTGGCGCAGCGGGCGCGCAGCGCGGTCGGCTTCAAGTCGATCGCGGCGTACCGGCACGGATTGCGGCTCGCAGCTGAGCGGCCGAGCGACGCCGAAGTCAGGATCGCGGCAGGTCACTGGCTCGCGAGCGAGGAAAGCGCCGACAAGGCGAGCGCGAACGGCGACCCGCGATCACCGCTGCGGCTGACCGAGGAGACGCTGCACCGCTTCCTGGTCTGGTGCGCGGTCGATCTCGGCCGTCCGGTCCAGTTCCACGTCGGCTACGGCGACGCGGACGTGAACCTCGAGCGTTGCGACCCGCTGCTGCTCACCGACCTGCTGCGCGCGATCGAGCCGACCGGCGTCCCGGTGCTGCTGCTGCACAACTACCCCTTCCATCGGCAGGCCGGATTCCTGGCGCAGGTCTTCTCCAACGTCTTCCTCGACGTCGGACTGGCCACGCACAACCTCGGCTACGGCTCGCGCGCGCTCATCGCCGAAGCGCTCGAACTCGCCCCGTTCGGCAAGTTCCTCTACTCCTCCGACGCGTACGGCCTGCCCGAGCTGTACTACCTCGGCGCGACGCTGTTCCGGCGCGGGCTCGCCGCGTTCCTGAACGCGGGTATCGAAGCGGACGAATGGTCGGCCGCCGATGCCGCCCGCGTGGCGCGGCTGATCGGCTCGGAAAACGCGAACCGCGTCTACCGGCTGACGCCCGGCCCTATAGTGACCGCGTGACTGATCTGGGAATCGCATACGAGCACGACCCGGCCGACCCGTTCGCGGACTCCCCGGGCCGCTTCGGCGCCACCGCGACCGTCGAGGTCGAGCCGACCCGCATCGGCAAGGTACACACCGTATACGCGCCGAATCACGACGGCGACCCGGACCCGGGCGAGATCGTGTGGACCTGGGTGCCGTTCGAGGAGCACGACGGGCGCGGCAAGGACCGGCCCGTGCTGATCGTCGCGCGCGAGCACACCGGAACCCTGCTCGCGGTGCAGCTGACCAGCAAGCGGCACGACGGCACGACGGACTTCGTCGACGTCGGCACGGGCCCGTGGGACCGCGAGGGGCGCGAGTCCTGGGTGAACCTGGAGCGCGTGGTGCGGGTACACGAACGCGGCATGCGGCGCGAGGCCTGCGCGATGCACCGCACCTACTTCGACCTGGTCGTCGAGCGGCTGTGCGCCCGCTACGGCTGGAGCTGAACGGGGCCCGTTGATCAGGGGCGGTGATCAGGCGCGATGATCAGGACACTGTGACGGTGAAGGCGGCTTCGTGCAGCTTTCCGGCGGTCTCGAACTGGACGAACAGTCTCCAGACGCCGCTCTCCGGGAACAGCGCCCGCGTCGTGAGCGCGCCCGAGCCGCCCGCGCCGCCGGCCCGGCCGGTGGCCAGCAGGTGGGCGAACGCGCCGTCCCCTTCGCGGAATCCGGTCAGGTGCGCGTATCCGTCAAGGTAGCGGTCGAAGTACACGACCGGCTTTCCGCCGCTGGTGACGTCGAGCGCCAACTCGGTCGTGGTTCCCGCTTTCAGCGCCCCGGAGAGCTTGAGCGTGTAGCCGTCGACCGTGACGGACGAGGCCGGCGCGGGAGGCGCCGCCACGGCGCTGGCCCCTGATCCGGTCACGCTCAACAGGGCGGAGAGGGAGTAGACCAGCGGCGTGCCTTCGCCGGAGTCAGGCGCGGCGAAGGTGACGTAGGTGCGGTACGAGCCGGCCGGCAGCGCAGGCAGGCCGACCGTCCAGGTGCCGTCCTGCCGCATCGTCGGGTCGAGTTCCTGGAAGCCGGTGAGGTCCGAGCGCACGAGATAGAACGTCACCAGCTTGCTCTCGTACGGCTGATACCGCGTCACGGCATGGTCGTTCGGGCCGGTGATGTGGAAGTTGAACGCAACCGGCGTGTTCGCGGACACGGACGCCGCGGCGGGCAGATATATGTAGCCTGAGTAACTGGCCGCGAGGCCGGTGCCGGCGGGCGCGGCCTCCGCGAGCGCGGGAGCGGTCGGGATGCCGGCCATGTCGCCCATGCCCATGTCAGACATCTTCTGCGACGAACCCCGATCGGCCGTACCGGTGCTGATTTTCGCGGTTTTCGAGGAGCTGCACGCCGCCGCGGGCAGGACCACCGCGGTCAGCAGGAACGCGGCCGCGATCCGGCGCGCGAGACGTGGGTGACGCAACGTGCGGGCTCCCTCTGCTTGCGGTTCGGGTGCTCACGGCGATGACTGCCGCCATGGCTGTCGCTATGGCGATGACCGTGCAGCCGTGAGCGGCGTCGCGGCACGGGTCCGCTGGCCGCTCACGGCCGGTTGTGCCAGATTCCTGCTCGCTGAATCAGGACACGATAGATCGCACGGCGATCGTGGTCACGGGCTGGTGCAGGACACAGTCGGCGCGGCGGGCAGGGTCGAACCCGTGTAGTTCGCCGTGAAGCCGAAGGACGTACTCGCCTTCGGTGCCAACTGGCCGTTCCAGCTCGCCGATTTCACCGTGGCCAGCGTGCCGGCTTGGGACAGCGTCCCGTTCCAGGCGCTGCTGATGCTCTCGCCGTCGGGCAGGTCCCAGCTCGCGGTCCAGCTGTTGATCGTGGACGCGTTCGGGTTGGTGACCGTGACAGCGGCCTGGAAACCGCCGGGCCAGCTGCTGGTCACCGAGTAGGCCGCGGTGCACGGAACGGAGGGCGGCGGCGGTCCCGAGCCGGGGCCGAGGCCGGTCACCTGGCCGGTGCCGCCGTCGAACACCACGTCGGAGCAGCCGTAGAAGGTCTCGGTGCTGTCCGAGCGCGCCCAAATCGAATAGATGATGTGCCGCCCGGTCAGACCGGCCGGCAGCGTGGCGTTCCAGTAGTAGTAGCTGCTGGCGCTGCCCGCGTTGCCGACCGAGGGCGGCAGCGTCGCCGTGGAGAACGGCGTCGACTGCAACTCGGACCAGGTCAGCGGCTTGGTCTGGTCCCAGCCGTCCTTGGTGACGTAGAGCGAGAACGTCCCCGGGTGCGCGGCCCACTTGTTGTACTCGATCTGGATGGTCGCGCCGGCCGTCAGGTGAGTGACCGGCCAGTAGCTGCTGGCCTGGTCGAATCCGGAGAAGTCGTAGTAGTTGCTGTCACCGCTGCACAGCTTGCCGTCCGGGATCAGCGCGCTGGTCTCGCCGCTGGTGGCGCCGCTTCGGTTGCCGACGGCGAACCAGTTGTACAGCGGCGTGGTGCCGCTGTTGGCGACGGCGGCCTGACAGGCTGGGTTCTGCGGGATGATCTGGCCGGTGGAAGTCAGCCCGTCCTCATAGCAGAAGAAGGTGCGACTGCCGGGGATCATCATGGCACCGTGGGCTGACGCGGGGGCCGCGCTCACGACACTCGCCGTCAGCGCCACCGCCACAATGCCCCAGAGGCCCCATCTCGTTCTTTTCCTCACATTGCCCACCCTTCTTGGGTCCAGCGAGGTGCTCGGTCGTGGCGGAGAGTACCTGTGGGGCGGGAGCGGGTGAACGGCGCGGCGATCATGGTCGCGCTCCGAAAAGCTTTGCCATGGGCCATGGAGCTGATAAGCGCATGTCAGGACACACATGAGGCTGATTCGACAGGTCTCATTCCGGACGAAGCGGATGAAACTTTCCGAGCCGAACGTGAAGCTTTCTCAGCGGCGGTGCACGCAAACCACGGCAATACCCTGATTGTCACTGGTATGGGTGACGTTGCTTGCGGGAGCGCGCGGGCGTCTTCTTCAATCCAGATGAGGGCCACCGACGAGGAAAGGCGGGCCGCGTGACCCAGCCGTTCGAGCTGCCGGATTTCTACCTCCCGTATCCCGCTCGACTCAACCCGCACCTGGAGGGCGCGCGAGCACACTCGAAGCAGTGGGCGCGCGAGATGGGCATGCTCGAGGGCTCAGGCGTGTGGACCGAGGCCGACCTCGACGCGCACGACTACGGACTGCTCTGCGCGTATACGCACCCTGACGCCGCTGGCCCTGAGCTGGACCTGGTCACCGACTGGTACGTGTGGGTGTTCTTCTTCGACGACCACTTCTTGGAGACCTTCAAGCGCGGCCAGGATCGGGCAGGCGGCAAGGCGTACCTGGACCGGCTGCCCCCGTTCATGCCGATGGATCTCGCCGCGGGGATGCCGGAACCGACGAACCCGGTGGAAGCCGGGCTGGCCGACCTGTGGGCGCGGACCGTGCCGAGCATGTCAATGGACTGGCGCGCCCGGTTCGCCGAGAGCACCGAGAACCTGCTCAACGAGTCGCTGTGGGAGCTCTCGAACATCAACGAGGGCCGGATCCCCAATCCGGTCGAGTACATCGAGATGCGGCGCAAGGTCGGCGGCGCGCCGTGGTCGGCCGGGCTGGTCGAGCACGCGGCCGGGGCCGAGGTGCCGGCGGTGATCGCCCGCAGCCGGCCGATGAGGGTACTGAGAGACGCCTTCTCCGACGGCGTCCACCTGCGCAACGACCTGTTCTCGTACGAGCGTGAGACCGGCACCGAGGGCGAGTTGAGCAACGGCGTGCTGGTGCTGGAGACCTTCCTCGGCTATGACACGCAACGCGCCGCCGACTGCGTCAACGACCTGCTGACCTCGCGGCTTCAGCAGTTCGAGAACACCGCGCTGACCGAACTGCCGCCGCTGTTCGCCGAGCACGCGCTGGACGCCGTCTCGATCGCGAAGGTGCTCGCCTAT
This sequence comes from Actinocrinis sp., assembly GCA_035763685.1. GTDB lineage: Bacteria > Actinomycetota > Actinomycetes > Streptomycetales > Catenulisporaceae > Actinocrinis. Next base: position 6,435 of record DASUAR010000052.1, read on the forward strand.
ATCAAGGGTCTGCAGGACTGGCAGGCGGGTGGCCACGAGTGGCACTTGCGGTCAAGCCGCTACATGAACGGCGGCGGCGGCGCGGCCTGCGATGGCGCTGGGCATGGCGGCGCTCGTGCCTCGAACCTGCCGCTCCCCCTCGGCCTCACCGAACTGCCGCTGGCTGACCTCGGTCTCTCCGCCGTGGCTCCCCGGCCGCCGATCACCGTGGACAGCGAGGCGTTGCGCGCGCGCGGCTTCAGCTTCGCGCCGTACCGGAAGGTCGGGCCAACGCCGCTGCCCGATTTCGAGATGCCGTTCACGCTGCGGCTCAATCCACACCTGGACGAGGCGCGTCGCAGCACCCTGGATTGGGCGCGGCGGATGGGCATGCTGAGCCCGCAACCCGGCGAGCCGATGTCAGGGATCTGGGACGAGAGGCGGCTGTCCGGCTTCGATTTCCCGCTGTGCATGGCCGGGCTCAACCCGGACGGCTCACGAGAGGAGGTGGAACTCGGCGCGCACTGGCTGACCTGGGGTACCTACTGGGACGACCTCCTTCCAGCGGTCTACGGCTCACGCCGGGATTACCCGACCGCGAAAGCGGCCACCGACCGGCTGTCGCTGTTCATGCCGGTGGAATCGGCCGAAGCCGCCCGCAGCGGGCCGGCCACGGCAACGCCGCTGACCGCGCTGGAGCGCGCGCTGGCCGATCTGTGGGAGCGCACCGCCGGGCCGATGGATCCCGCCGCCCGGGCCGGCTTGCGCGCCGCGATCGAGGACATGCTCGGCGCCGGCCTGTGGGAGCTGGCCAACCACATCCAGAACCGCGTCCCGGACCCGGTCGACTATCTCGAGATGCGCCGCAAAACCTTCGGCTCCGAGCTGACCGCGAGCCTGGCTCGGCTGCGGCAGTCGAGCCGGGTGCCCCCGGAGGTGTTCCGGGCCGCGACCATGCGCTCGCTGGACAACTCGGCGATGGACTACGCGTGCCTGCTCAACGATCTGTTCTCCTACCAGAAGGAAATCGAGTTCGAAGGCGACCGGCACAACTGCGTGCTGGTGGTGCAGCACTTCCTGGACTGCGGCCGGGACCAGGCGCTCGCGATCGTCAATGACCTGATGAACTCGCGAATGCACCAGTTCCAGCACGTGATCGCGGCCGAACTGCCGGTGCTCTGCGATGACTTCGAGCTCGATGACGCAGCGCGCGGCGCGGTAGCCGGCTACGTCGCGCAGATGCAGAACTGGCTCTCCGGGATCCTCAACTGGCACCAGGGCTGTGACCGGTACGACGAGGCCGCACTGCGCGAGAGATACGGCGCGACCGGCATCCTCGAAGCAACGCCCGCCGCGGTCGGCGCCGTATCAGGGTTCGGCCGGCTCCCCGCCTTCCATTGCGCTCACGTGCCGTGCTGAGCGCGCGGCAGCTCAGCTGCGCGCCTTGGTCACCGCCTTGCCCATCGTGGTCTCGACAAGGGTCTTGTCCAGCGGGGTGAGCGCGACGATGTAGATCACGGCGACGGTGTTGCCGTTGCGCGCGGCCACGATGTAGCCGTTGCCCTTGATTCCGGTGGAGAGCTGGATCGAGAGCGTGAACGAGTACGAACTGTCTCCATAGGCGGGCAGTGCCGTGCGCACGATCGAGAACGTGCTCGACCCGTTGGCCCCGCCGTGCGTATAGGTGGTGCACTTGGACAGCCCGTTGACGAGCGCGTCCCACGACTTCGTCACCTGGGCCGCCGTTCCCGCGGCGATCTGCTCGACCAGGAACGGACCGGCCAGTCCGCCGTTCAGGTCCGCCTCCGCGTGGTCGGTGAGCGGCGCGTTCCAGATCGAGGTGTTGAGCAGCGGGCAGTCGGTCTGCATGGTCGGGTTCGTGGCCGCCGCGTCGATACCCCATCCCGCCGGCAGGTCCGCCGGCGCCAGCAGCTTCGCCGCCAATCCGGTAGCGCTCGGGGCCGTCGAGGGCGCCGTGCCCATGGCCTTCGGGGCTGTCGCTGAGGGCTGCGCGGAACCCGCGGCACCAGGTGAGTTCGCCGCCGAGGACGACGAGCAACCGCTCGCGGTCAGCCCGATCAGGGCGGCGGAACTCAAAGCGGCGACGCAGGATCTGACACTCAAGACGCGCATGCAATCCCCTCGGGATCAGGTGGCGGACGGCACGCAGGTTAGCGGTCACGCAGTGCTCACTACGAGTACGCGGACCGAACCGTTACAGAATGATTTGCCGGGCAAAGCCCGCATCGCGGCCCCCGGATACCACCGCGAGGGCCGTGATACGGCGTCACGGAAGTCCCACAGACCACATTGGCGAATTGATGCCACACTGATCGGTCCGGCACACAGCTCACGGCGCATCAGGTGAGAGACTGAAAGGCAGATCAGGCATCCCCCCAGTCTGATCTCGCGGCCGAGGAGCGCGATTACGCGGCTCGGACGCACCCCCCGGCGTCGCCTTCCCCCAGAGACGCCGGGGGACCTCTTTCCCGGCAGGCAATCGCCAAGCCGGGCACCGATCAGCAGTGCGCGGCACATTCTCGCCACGTGGCCGGGCCGCTGGGCGGCTGCCTCGTCAATCGTCCCAGCGGACGTATAAGGACTCAGGCTTACGGAAGACCAGGCCGCGTGGCGCCGCGGCCGGCCGGTCCGGATCCAGCCGCACGTCGGGCAATTCGCGCAGCAGCGTACTGATGGCGACCCGGGTTTCCAGCCGAGCCGCGTGCGCGCCGAGGCAGAAATGCGGGCCCTGAGCGAAGGCGAGGTTCAGCCTGGCGTTCGGGCGGCGCAGCTCGAAGCGGTCCGGCTCGGTGAAGAGCGCCGGATCGCGGTTCGCGCCCGCGATCGAAACGGTGACCAGGTCGCCCGCGCTGATCGAGGCGCCGGCCAGTTCGACGTCGCGGGTCGCGTAGCGGTCGACGACCGCTGCCGCGGGCTCCAGCCGCACCGACTCCTCGACCGCGTCCGCGACCAGCGCGGGGTCGGCCCGCACCAGCGCGAGCTGGTCGGGGTGGGAAAGCAGATGCAGCGCGGCGTTGGCGATCATCGCCTCGGTGGTCTCGATCCCGCCGAACATCAGCACGGCCGCGTTCGAGACCACTTCGGGAAGTTCCAGCGCTGCTGCGAAGGCTCGCTGCGCGGCGCTCGCGGCCGCGCCGGCCGCGCCACTTGTGCCGGCGCCGCCGATCGCGCCGCTTGCTCCCGCCGTGGCCGCGGCGACGAGCAGCGCATCGGGATCGCCGCTCTGCACGGTGGCGTGCACGCTCTCTGCCAGCCGCGCGAAGGCTTCGGCGCCGCTTGGGCGCGGTTCGAGCCCCGCCGAGATGTCGGAAACCGCGCCGACGATCGCGTCGTACCAGCCCAGGACCGTGGCCGGATCGGTCCCCAGCAAGCCGAGCGATTCGGCGACCACCGCGACGGCGAGCGGACCGGCCAGGCCGCGCCGCAGTTCGGCGGCTCCGGCCGGTCGCAACCCGCCGACCAGGCGCGCGGCTTCCTGTTCGATGAACGCGGCGAGCCTGGTTTCCACATCGCGCGGCCGGAACCGGTCGGCGAAAGGCGTGCGGTGGCGTGCGTGCGCCGGTCCGTCGAGGGAGAGCATGCTCGGGCCGACGACGCGGGCGGTCGAGAAGCGCGGGTCGTCCACGGTGAACGTCTCGGCGTCGCGCATGACGGCCACGGCCAGGTCGCGCCGGGTGACCAGCCAGCCGTCGAGGGCCGGGATCCAGGAGACCGGCTCGCCGGCGCGCAGCCGGGCGAGCAGCGGGTGCGGGTCGCGCTCCAGTTCGGCGATGGTCGCGGCGGCGCCGACCGGAAACCGGTCGGCGCGTGGCGAACTCATGTGAACAGGCTAACCCCTCTGCCGAGCCGCCGGGGTGACGGCAGAGGGGTTAGCAGAAGGGCCGGCCGCGGCAGCGCGGTCAGCAGCCGATGCGTGAGGTGCTCAGGGCGACGTCGTCGAACCACAGCGTGTCGTTGCCGTTGCTGTAGTTCTCCCAGCCGAGCTTGAGGTCGGTCAGGTTCGGCCGCCAGTTCGCTCCGGAACCGCCGAGCCATTGCGAGTCGATGTCCTGAGTCGGCACGCCGTCCTCGGTCAGGCCTGGCACCAAGGCGCCGTTGTACCAGGTGTAGATCTGGCCGTTGGTCTTGCTCACCGAGAACTCGAGGCACTCCCACACGCCGGTCGGCACGACCACGCTCTGCGCGACTCCGGCCGGGCTCTGGGCGGGCAGCGTCGCGTCGTCGGACTGCCGGTTCCACATCAGCGCGCCGTTCTGCGCGCCGAGCCGCAGGTCGGTGTTGCCGTCGGCGGAGTTGTTCATGGCCAGGAAGGTGGTGTGGTTGGTCGGCAGCGGCGCGGTGTGCTTGAACCAGAACCGCACGTACCAGGTCGGCGCGGCGAGCGGCATGTCCGTGGTGTCGTCGGCGAACACGTGGTTGCAGTAGGTGCCGACGCCGTCGACCTCCAGCGACTTGACTCCGCCGTGCGCCTGCGCGCCGGTGATGGTCGCGGTGCCGCTGCCGGAGCAGTTCAGGTTATTGATGCTCCAGCGGCCGGAGGGCACGGCGCCGACGGTCTGGTTCTCGAAGCCGTCGCAGAACACTGTCGCGCTTGAGCAGCCGCCGCCCGAGTTGCCGCTGGGGCTGGCGGAAGGACTGGCCGACGGGCTGGTGCTCGGGCTTGCGCTGGGTGTCGCGCTGGCGCTGGCGCTTGGCGTCGCGCTCGCGCTCGGCGACGACGAGGAACCGCCCGCGCAGGACACGCCGTTGAGGGCGAAGTCGGTGGGCGTCGCGTTGGTGCCGGAGAAGGTCCCCTGGAAGCCGAAGTTCGCGGTGCCACCGGTCGCGATCGAACCGTTGTAGGACAGGTTCACCGCCTTGACCGACTGGCCGCTCTGGGTGATCTGCGCGTTCCAGCCCGAGGTGATCTGCTGGTTGCCGGCGAAGGTCCAGGTCAGCGTCCAACTGGTCACGGCGGCGCCGGTGTTGGTCAGCGTCACGTTCGTGGTGAACCCGCCTGACCACTGGTTGACCTGATAGGCGACGCTGCACGGACCGGCCGCGGCGCTCACGCTCGGCGCCACCGCGACGACACTTGCCGCGACGGCGGCGGTCGCGACGGCCAGGGCGGCATCGCGCAGGCGGCGGGGCCGGCGCAGGAGATTGACCATACGGACTCCAGATGCTGGTTGCTGACGCTGCTGCGCGACGGGGTCTTCCAGAGCGGCGCTTCTCAGGGCACGCCTTTCAGGCAGTGCTTCGGAGGGCGCGCTCTTCGGGGCGATCCAGGCGCAGTATTCGGGCGGCCGGCTGAGCCGGGCAACCAGGCGGCGCGAGCCGGAAGGAGAGATCGGCGGTGTCCTGCGCGGAGAGGCGCAATCACCGTGATCGATACGGAAAGTTACATATCAGACGGCTGAAGCGCGACGCGGGTGAGCCGGAACACGTAGTAGTCCACGCGCACGCCGTCCTTCACCAGATCGCGGTGTGCGAGGACTTCGGTGCGCAGCCGGTGTTCGGTAATCAAGCCCCGTAGATAGCCCAGGTCGCCGGAGGAGCCGAAGGCGATCAGCATGCGGCCCTCGGGAGCCAGATGCCGGTGCGCCTCGCGGAAGAACGTGGTCATCGCGCGGTAGTTCTCGTCGGTGCTGGCCGCCTCGAGCAGATCGCGCGGCGCGAACCAGCGATACGGCGGGTCGAACACGATCAGGTCGAACTCGCCGTCGACCGCGCTGAACACGTCGCTCTCCCGGACCTCGACCCGGTCGGCGACCCCGTTGGTCTCCGCGTTGCCGCGCGCCGCCGCGACGGCGATCGGGTTGATGTCCACCGCCAGCACCCGGCGGGCCGTGGCGGCCGCGAGGATCGCGTTGACGCCGCTGCCGGTGCCCATGTCGAGCACCCGGTCCTCTTCCCTGACCTCGGCGAGCACCGCATTGCCCAGAAGCTCGTGCATGCCGGTGATCGGCATCACCTCGGGCGGAACGGTCAGGGTTCGGCCGAGGTAGGCGAAGGTCTGGCCGCCCGCTCCCTCGGCCTTCATCGCCTGATACGCGTTCAGGTGCCAGGCCCGGATGCGCTCGGCCTGCTCAGCGGAGACGGTCGGGACGAATTCGTTCACCGCCGCAGCTTAGGCTGGTGCTCGGCGTGTCGCGACGGATAATCCGTTCAGGGCGCACCAGGCTCGGAAGGAAAACAGGTGTCACAGGCGCAAGACGGTCCAGTCAGCTGGGACCGTGAAGACCGGCTCGCGGAGGCGGTCGCCGAGCTCTCGCAGACCTGCGATGAGCTCGTCGGGCTGTCTACCGCGCTCTCGGCGATCGACCGGCAGGACCGGCTCGGGGATTCCGGCAGGTCCGTGGGGCGGCACGTGCTCGATGTGCTGACCAAGACCCGCCGCGAGCTGTCGAAGCTGCGGTGCGTCGTGGAGGCCAGGGCGCTGGAGAACCTGGTCGTGCTCGCCCGGCTCGAAGTGCGCCGCCTGCACGAGATCACCCGCGGCGCGAGGCTGGAGTACAGCGACTTCAAGACCCTCAGCGCCCAGGGCGCGACGCGGGAAGCGGTCGAGGACCTCGTGCACCGGCCGGAAGCGATCACACACGCGCAGAGCTATGTGGACTACGGGCACCGGGTGATCGAACCGATGCTGCAACGGTTGCTGGACGAGACCAGCGCCAAGTACGACGACCTGGCCGTCGCCACGGCGGAGGGCGACGCGATGCCGGACCCGTCGCTGCTGTTCGAGCTGCGGGAGTACATCGTCGGGTTGCGCGACGCGCAGGAGCCGGATCATCTGACGAACCTGTTGTGACGCGGCTTCCAGAAACCGGGCGGTGCCTGGCGCGCGCGAGTTTTCCGCGGATCGGACCGTTTGGGTGAGGCTCAGGGGGTACTGCGGGGCGGAGGACCCTGGAGACGGACCGTGAGGAGAAACCCGTGCTCGCTGTTACCCAGACGGCCGTGGGCGTCATCCACGACCTGACCACCCAGCCGGGCCTGCCTGAGGGGACCGGCCTGCGGATCGCCCCGCAGCCCGCGGACAACGGCGAAGGCCCCGCCTTCGCGCTCTCGCTGACGCAGGCCCCGCAAGTTGCGGACGAGGTCATCGAGACCCCGGACGCGCGGATCTACCTGGAGCCCGCGGTATCGCAACTGCTCGACGACAAGGTGCTCGACGCGCGGATCGACGAGCAGGGTGAGATCGCCTTCATGATCTCGCAGCAGCCGCCGCGCAGCGTGTAGCGCTGGCAGAGCGGCAGACCGCGTGGCACTGAGTTGTCCAACGCGCAGCCGTGTTCGAGACGGGACTGTCGGTCTTCGGCGTCGGCTTGGTCAGGTGCGCGTCACTTGGCGCCGGCGGCGGAGACCGACAGCGCGTCTTTGGTCAGCGCCTGCTGGTCCGCCAGCGCGATCGTCAGTTCCCCGGCCGCGGTCGGATGGAACGGCGCGGCGTCTTTGAGCCCTTGCACGTAGGACTGGCTGCTGCACAGCTCGTGGCCGGCAAAGCTCGGGCGCACCGTGATGAACCCGAAGGTCTGCGCGCCATCCGCGAGCACCGTGTTGAGTGTCGTCAGGCGTGAGGAGAGCACCTTCGTCTTCGCCGGCGTGAAGCCGACGCCGGTGAGGCAGCTCAGGTTCGGCCCCAACGGGTCGAAGTACGTGTTGACCAGAACGCGCGGGTGCTGCGGCAACGTGGCCAGGTCGTGCAGCATCTCGTAGTACGCGCGCGCGAAATCGTGCAGGTTGCTCTGGAAGTAGGCGGTGGACGCCTGGTCGTCGCAGGCGGCGGCCATCACGCACAGCGCCTCGGTGGCGACCCACTTCAGATCGTTCGCGCCGATGCTCACCACGACCACCGAAGCGCGGTCCGCCTGCTCCAGCACGCCGATCTGCGGCGGCACGGTCAGCCCGCCGGCCAGCTGCGGGCCGAGGACGCCCTCGCTCACGGTCGCGCCGCTGCACGCCAGATTCAGCACGTTCCAGCCGTTGGCTTGGGCCAAGTCCGCCGCGTACGAGTCGGCGCTGCGGCCACACGCCTTGTCCAGCGCCGAGGCGTGCGCGACCGGCGGGTTGCCGATCGCGGCCGCGGTCGAGTCGCCGATGACGACGGCCTGCACACCCGGCAGGCGCGCACCGGCCGGATTCGGGGCGGCCGGGCCGAGCGCGCTGTCACCGACCAGATCGCTGAGCGACTTGACCTGCCGCAACGTGCTGGGCGCCCCGGTGGCGAAGGCGGCGACCGCGCCGACGTTCGCGGCGACCGCGACCAGCGTCCCGGTCACGACGAGCTTGAGCATCCTGCGGTGGGTGTAGCGGCGCAGGCCCGAGAAGGCGAGCAGCAACAGGACCGCGAACCCGGCCGTCACCGCAGTCTGCCAGAGGAAGTAGTGCTCCCAGCCGCTGACCAGGCTCGCGGCCAGCCGGCTCTGCGCGCTGGCGCCGCCGTGGTCCGCGGAGGTCTGCACGAACTGGCTCAGCTGGCTGTCGATGGTGATGTGGGTGAGTTCGAGCTTCGGCCGGATCAGGCCGTTGAACTCCAGGGTCGTGGGCACCGACTGGCCGAAGAGGTCCATTTCGCCGGGACCGGACAAGGCCAGGTGCGGCGAGGTCGCGCCGACCTTGAGGGTCTGGCCCGCGGCCGAGACCGACTGCGCGGGCGTCACCAGCAACGCCAGCCAGGCCGCCACCGCGGCGACGAACAGCGGGGCGAGGGAGAGCGTGGCGGCGCGGCGGATGCGGCCCCAGAACCTGCGGCTGCGCAGGACGCGGGTGACGAGGTTGACTGGAGGCCGATCGAAGATGCGCCTTGAGAGGTTGCTGTGGCTCAAGAGACTCCGGTTCACACACGAATCAGCACAGGACGCTCATCATCTCATAGGACCATCCAAAAGCGGACTATTGTGCGAAGCCCGCCACGATTCTCGCGCTTCCACTGCCTGCCGCCCCGGGCGCCTGCCGACCCGATCTCTCGGCCACAATGGACCAATGTCGATCTCCGCCGGAGCCTCCGCAGCAAACCGCGCGGCCGCCACAGGCTCGTCCTCCGCGTCAGCGGGTACCGTGCGCCGCGGTGAGGGCTCGCCCTACGTCGACCTCGATCGAGCGGCCTGGAGCGCGTTACGCGAACGCACGCCCCTGCCGCTCACCGCGGCTGAGGTCGAGCAGTTGCGCGGTTTGGGCGACATGATCGACCTGGACGAGGTACGGGAGATGTACCTTCCGATCTCCCGGCTGCTCAACCTCTACGTCGCCGCGGTGCACGGTCTGCGCGGTGCGTTGGACACGTTCCTCGGCGCGGGCACGGATGAGAAGGACGACGACGGAGACGCGGCCGGCCGTACGCCCTTCGTCATCGGGATCGCAGGCAGCGTCGCGGTCGGCAAGTCGACCACCGCGCGCCTGCTCCAGGCGTTGCTGGCGCGTTGGCCGGAACACCCGCGCGTGGAACTGGTGACCACCGACGGCTTCCTGTTCCCCAACGCGGAACTGGAGCGGCGCGGCCTGATGGCGCGTAAGGGCTTCCCCGAGTCCTACGACCGCCGGGCGCTGACCCGCTTCGTGGCTGACGTGAAGTCAGGCAGGCCGGAGGTCAGTGCGCCGGTGTACTCGCACCTGGTGTACGACATCGTGCCGGACGAGCGGCTGACGGTCCGCCGACCGGACATCCTCATCGTCGAGGGTCTCAACGTGCTGCAACCAGCTGCCCTGGGCACCGACGGCCGCATCCGCGTGGGCCTGGCCGACTACTTCGACTTCAGCATCTACGTCGACGCGCGCACCGATGACATCGAACGCTGGTACCTCGACCGGTTCGCGCAGCTGCGCGCCACCGCGTTCACCGACCCTGACTCGTACTTCCGCCGCTTCGCCGCGCTCGCCGAGCAGGAGGCCCTGGCGCAGGCGCGCACCTTCTGGCAGCGCATCAACCTGCCGAATCTCGTGGAGAACGTGCTGCCGACCCGGCGCCGCGCGACGCTCGTGCTACGCAAGGGGCCTGATCACAGCATTGAGCGCGTGTGGCTGCGCAAGCTGTGAGCTGATCCGTTTCGAATCGCGGTCGCGGGTAGGCGGGAGCGAATACCGCAAAAAGGACCGCGATTGTGGAGGAAAGGGATCATGCAGACGAAGATCGCCGACGTGATGAGCCCCGTCCCGGTGACGCTGCCGCTGACGGCCCCGATGCGCTCCGCCGCCGCGCTGATGCGGGATACGAATATCGGCGCCGTGCTGGTGATGGACGGAGACGAACTGCTCGGCATCGTCACCGACCGCGACCTGGTGGTGCGTGGGATGGCCGAGGGCGCCGACCCGGACAGCGCGTCGATCGCCGAGGTGACCACCGCCTCCCCGATCACCCTGGCCCCGGACGACGACCCGGCCGAGGCGGCCGCGCTCATGCGCCGGCACGGCATCCGGCGCGTCCCGGTGGTGGATCGGGGCACCGCGGTCGGCATCGTGTCGCTGGGCGACCTGGCCAAGGACCGGGACGACACCTCGGTGCTCGCCGACATCAGCGCGCAACCGCCGACCATTTGACGGTCGCGGCGCTGTCGGCCGATACCGGCGGGACCGACGGATCGGCGGCGTGACACAACCCGTGTCACGCCGCCGATCCCGTGTGTTAGCCGTTCTGAGTGCGAGCCGCCCCGTTGTCCAGTTCAACCGGACATCGCGGGTCAGCCCGCGAGCGCGCTCGGCACGTCGTCGCGCATCTGGAGATAGCCGGCCGCACCGGCCAGGTCCAGCACGCGCTGCACCGCCTGCTGCGGAGCGACGATCCGGAACACCGCACCCTCGCTTTCCGCACGCTTGTGCGCCTGGAGCAGGATCCGCAGGCCGCTGGAGTCGAGGAACGTCATGTCCGTCCCGTCCAGCACCACCAGCGTGCCGGGTAGCAGCAGCGGTTCGAGCGTCTCCCACAGCTGATCCGCGGCCGCCAGATCCAGCTCGCCGCGCGCGGTCACCACCCGGTCGCCCGCTTCGGCGGGCCCGACGCCGACCTCGAAACGCTCCATGGAAGCTCCATTATATTGCTGTAAGAGTCCTGTTGCCCCTTCAGTCCCACCTTATCGCCGATTCGGACGCATGCGAAGGGAGCCCGGACCACGCCCGGACTCCCGACTCGCAAACGCCTCCCGCCGGCTGGGTCGAACCCTAGCCGGACTGCGCGGTCCCGGTGGGCCGGATGGTCGGCGTGCGCGTCGTGATGGCGGTGGAGGCCGCCGCCGTCGCCTGCCGAACCAGCGAGAGCGGGCGGGCGATGCTCTCCAGCGACCGGCGTTCCGCCGCGATGCCGAGCGCCAGTTCGACCAGCCCGCCGGCGACCATCACCCCGGCGCCGATCAGATAGCCGATGAACAGCATGTTCCGGTTGGTGCCGTCGCCGATCAGGTGGCCGTAGAAGATCGGGCCGAGAGCGCCGAAGCACTGTGCGATGGCGAAGAAGACCGCGATGGCCTGCGCCCGCACCTCCAGCGGGAAGATCTCGCTGACCGTCAGATACGCGGCGCTCGCCCCGCTCGAGGCGAAGAAGAAGATGACGCACCAGGCGATCGTCTGCGTCGTCGCGGTGAGCACGCCGGAGCGGAACAGTTCCGCGGTGATGGCCAGCAGCACGCCGGAGAGCAGGTAGGTCGCGCTGATCATCTGCTTTCGCCCGATGGTGTCGAACAGCCGCCCGATGGTCAGCGGCCCGGCCAGGTTTCCGACCGCGAAGGCGATCAGGAACCACGGCGCCGCGTTCGCCGCGACCCCGTAGAACTTGGTCAACACCAGCGTGTAGGTGAAGAAAATCGCGTTGTACAGGAAGGATTGACTGATCATCAGGCTCGCACCGAGCACCGAACGCTTCGGGTACTCGGAGAACAGGACTTTGACCAGCGCGAGGTATCCAGTGCGCTCGGCCGGCTCGATCTCCATGATCTGGTCCTGCGGCACCCGCTCCAGCCGCCCGCCGCCGCGCGCGACCTCGTCCTCGATCATGCGGATCGACGCCTCGGCCTCCGCGGCCCGGCCGTGCATCACCAGCCAGCGCGGGCTCTCCGGGAGGTTACGCCGCACGAAGATCACCACGACCGCCAGCACCGGACCGACCAGGAAGCCGAGCCGCCAGCCGATGCTCTCGGAGAGCACGTTCAGCAGGAGCAGCGAGGCGAGCGTGCCGAGGATCGCGCCGCCCCAGTAGGTTCCGTTGACCGCGATGTCGACCCGGCCGCGGTGCCTGGCCGGGATCATCTCGTCGATCGCGGAGTTGATCGCGGCGTACTCGCCGCCGATGCCGGTACCGGCGATGAACCGGGTGAGGTACAGGAAGCCGACCCAGGCCCAGCCCGATCCGAGCGTCAACGCGGTCAGGCCGCTGCCGACGAGGTAGACGGCGAGCGTCACCATGAACAGGTTGCGCCGGCCCAGCTTGTCGGAGAGCCGGCCGAAGCCGAGCGCGCCGACGACCTCGCCGGCCAAGTACACCGTCGCGATCGCGCCGACCGCGGTCGACGACATGCCGAGGGTCTGCTTCGTGCTCAGCACGCCCGCGACCGCGCTGGCCACGGTGATCTCCAAACCGTCCAGGACCCACGCCACGCCCAGCGCGATCACGAGCCGGGTGTGGAAACGAGACCAGGGCAGCCGGTCGATCCTGGCTGGGATCAGTGTTCGGATCCGCGCTGGTTGCGAGGGTGAGCGGTCAACATCGACGGCCGACATACGTACCTCCATTCGGAAATCCGGTGCCGGATAACCGGCGGGCAGGTAAGGCAAACGGGGGTGTCGCACTGCGTGATCCAGCCCCGCGTAAGAAGATCCAGCCCCGCGTAAGAACCGGTCGGCCGGGTACTCGGTGCTGTCGGTTCCGCGAGACGGGACTCGGATACGGACTTAGGGAGAGCCATGTCGATCGGTGCGAGCATCACGGTGGTCGCGGTCGGCGCGATTCTCAGCTTCGCCACGCACGTGCACAGCTCGGGCTTCAGTGTGATCGCGATGGGCGGCGTGCTCATGGCGGTCGGCGTCGTCGCGTTGTGCCTTCAGATCGCCGCGTTGCACCGGCAGCGCCAGATGACCGCGGCGGAGGTGCAGCCGCCGGAGCGGACCGTCATCGTGCGGCCGCCGTCGGATTACTGAGCCGCCGACAACGGAACGCGGTACACCTGGTTGCAGCGCATTTTCCACCGCCGACGGGGTACAGAGGACCGACAAACACGCACGTTGCAGTCAGTGCGGAGGCGGGTTATGGATGGACGACGGCTCTCGCTGCGAGAGCAGCGCATTCTCGCGGAGATCGAGACGGTACTGCGCCGGGACCGGAAGCTCGACGAGCGGCTGCGCGACCTTCGTCTGCCCCTCAGGCTCAGGCTGCTGTCGGTCCAGCGCAGACTGCGCGGAGCAGAATTAAGCCTATTGATACCGACGACGCTGCTCCTGGCGCTCGCCGCCGGGCGTACCGGGACGCTCGCCGTGGTGATATCGGCCTGCTGCATCGGTGCGATGACCGTGTTCCTTCTCTACGGCGTGGTGCGCAGCCGCCTGGAGCGACGCCGCAGGGAGCGATGGGGCGCGAGCATGTCCCGGATGTCCTTCCCGGAGTAGCAGTAGCGGCTTCGCCGACTGGAAGTTGAGGGCAACTCAGATGCGGGGCCATGTGCGGCCCCGTATTCGTGGTCTCCGGCAACTTTCAGCTGTTTTCACGTCAGCATCCCGTCAATGTCGTTTGCTAGCTGCGGTAACGCAGCGTGATAGGTCGGCTACTCACGCTCACCGCCGCCGCGGGTTACCGTCCTGACTCGATCGAACGAGCCACGCTCAGCATCGACGAAGGGGCCACAGGCGGCACTGAAACGGGAAACGGGGATCCCCGAGCGCGGGTGCGACCGACGGGTCGGCGGGACGGTCGCACCCGCCCGGGATGGAAACGGCGGCGCGAGCCGTCAGCGGGCGTCTCAGTCGGTGACCGTGCCGGACAGGCGCTGCACCTCCGCGGTCAGCTGGTTCGCCGCCACCGCGGAAATCCGGTCCTTGCCCACCAGCTGGCCCAGCCTGCCGTCGAACTTCGCGATCTTGTTGCGGATCTCCTGCAGATGCGCGGCGCCGCCGTTGCGCTGCGCCGAGACCACCGAGTTCTCTATGTCGATGATCGAGTTCTGCAGGTCGCCGCCGGTCGTCGGGTCGAGCGTGGCCGGGCCGGCCGCGACGAAGGTGCGGATCTGGGCGCGCACCGCCTCCAGGTAGCGGATCGGGTCGGCGGATGCCACCGCGGTGATCGAGGGCGCCGCGCCGCCGCCCATCCGCGGCATCGGGGCACCAGCGGCCCCGGTGGGCCCGGCAGCGGGCTGCGACGGGTTCGGCATCTGGGCCGTCACCCGCGGCCCAGCCGAGATCGTGCCCGTCGCCGCGTGGCTGGTGGCGAGCACCAGCGCAACCGCTCCGACTGCCAGCGCCACGACGAGGGCCGCCATCCCGAGGATCATCGGACGCGGCCTACGCCTGCCGTCGCGGTCACCTCGCTCGCGCCGCCTGCCGGTCTCGGCCGCGCCGCGCGGCCGCATCCTGCCGTCGAAGGCCGCGGTCGACTCCCCGCCCGCTGGGCCGGAAGGGCCCCCCGAGCTCCCCGACCGTCGCGAGCCGTAGCCGCCGCCTGCCTCGCCGAGATCTTCTTCGTCGTCACCGTCGAACGCGTTGGACAGCATCGTGTTCTCGCCGGGCGGCGGGGGCACGGCGCTGAACTGTCCGGGGTCCGCATAGGCCGGCGCACCCTGATACGGCACGGCGGCGCGGGGGTCCTGGCCGCCGCGCGGCTCTTGCACCGCCTCGAACGCGGAGATCGAGCGGCGGCCGATGTACTCGTCGCCCAGTGGCAGCCCGGCCGCCGCGGCGAGGCCGGACAGCGTCGTGAGCGCCTGGGCCGCGTTGGGCCGGAAGGCGGGGTTCTTCGACAGGCAGGCGTGGCAGAACTCGACGACGCGCGCGGGCAGCCCGGGGACCTCGATCGGCGGCGGCGGATCGTAGAGCTGCGACTCGAAGATCTCGGTGATGTCGTTGCTCTGATACGGCGGACGGCCGGTCAGCGACCAGAACAGCACGCAGCCCAGCGCGTAGATGTCCGAGGCCGGCTTGGCCCGCTGCCCGCGCACCTGCTCCGGAGCCATGCACAACGGCGTGCCGACGGTCAGGTTGCCGGTCAGATCGCCGTCGCCGGCCCCGCGCGCGATACCGAAGTCCAGCAGCTTCGCGCCGTCCGGCACCAGCATCACGTTCGCCGGCTTCACGTCCCGGTGCACGATCCCGGCGTGATGCGCGGCCAGCAGCGCGTCGGCGATCTGCGCGCACACGGACACCGCTTCGGCCCACGGCAACGGCCCCTCTTTCAGCCGCCGGGCCAGGCTGGTGCCGGTGAGCAGCTCGGTGACCAGAACCGGCACCGTGCTTCCGTCCGGGCGCGGGCTCTCCAGGTAGTCGCGGATCGCGCAGATGCGCGGGTGGGCGAGGCGGGCGAGCACCCTGGCCTCGCGGCGCAGCCGCTCGCGCTCGGTCGGGTCGTTCACCGCGGCGCCGCGCAGCAGTTTGACGGCGACCGGTCGGTCCTGGGAGGTGTCGACGGCCTCCCACACGGTCGCGCTGCCGCCACTGCCGAGCGGCCTGACCAACAGGTAGCGGCCGGCGAGCAGCGTGCCGGGTATCGCGGGCTCCATATCCCGGATTATTGCGCCGCTCGCGGGGGGCCGGTCGAAACCATGACAGAACTGATGCCCAATTAAGCGGTTCGTAAGGACCCGGGAGACGCGACGGCCGGGTGATGACGAGCCGTCACCACCCGGCCGTGGGCCTTGGCCGGCCGCGATCTACAAGTCGAACTCGCCCTTCTTGACCCCGTCCACGAAGGCATTCCACTCGGCGTGCGTGTAGACGTGCACCGGACCGGCGCCCGCGTCCTTGGTGTCCCGCACCCTCACGGCCTGGTCGGTGACCATGACCTCCACGCACTGGCCGCCGTTGCCGCCGCTCGCGCTCGCCTTGCGCCACACATTGCGTTCCATCAGTGGGTTTCTCTGATCCTCTGCTCGATTATCCGGACAGTCTCCTCCGGCGTGAGCGCCGCGCTGCGCACCCGCTCAAGCGCTC
>DASUAR010000053.1:0-22247 GCA_035763685.1 Actinocrinis sp.
CCGCTGGAAGTCGCTGAGCATGAGCACTCCTTGCCTGGCTGGGGCGCGGCGCGGTCGGGTCGCGGGCGCGACGGTCCGCTGCGCGGTTCTCGCCCTCCAGTCATCCGGGTGCGCCGCCGGGCCGCATCCCCACGCATCCACACAGGTGAAGGCCGAACCGGTGACCACGGCCGCTCAGCCGAGCCACCTCAGCCGCTCCGCTTCAACTACGCCACCTCAGCCGCTCCGCTTCGGCCAAGTCACCTCAGCCAAGCCACCTCAACCCAGCCGCGGCTGCGCCCGATGCAGGATCGTCTTCGTGTCCGTACCCGCCGGGAGCGTGCCGAACGTGTGGCCGGCGTCCCCGGCGAGGCGCGTGGCGCAGTACGCGTCCGCCACGGCCGGCGGCGCGTACCGGACCAACAGCGAGCCCTGGAGCACCGTCGCGAGCCGTTCGACCAGCCGCCGAGCCTGGAATTCCGCTTCCGCGAGTTCGGCCAGACCGGTCAAATCGTCACGCAACCGAGCCAAGGCGGCGTCGAAGCGTGCGTCAGAGCCCTGCGCCGCTCCCACCTCCGCCAGAAATGCTTCCGCGCACTCCGGCTCGCGGCCCAGCGCCCGCAACACGTCCAGGGCGTTGACGTTCCCTGATCCCTCCCAGATCGAGTTGACCGGAGCCTCGCGCAGCAGCCGCGGCATCCCGGATTCCTCGACGTATCCGTTGCCGCCCAAGCACTCCAGCGCCTCGGCCGCGACACCGATCGCCCGCTTGGTCACCCAGTACTTGCCGACCGCGACGCCGAGGCGGCGGAAGGCACGCTCGGCCGGGTCGGTCGCGTCGAACGCGGCGGCCAGCCGGATGCCGAGCGCGGTCGCCGCCTGCGACTCGACCGCGAGATCGGACAGCACGTTGCGCATCAGCGGCTTGTCGATGAGCGCCGAGCCGAAGGCGCGGCGGTGCGCGGCGTGATGCGTTGCCTCGGTGATCGCGCGGCGCATGATGGCCGCCGAACCCAGCACGCAGTCCAGCCGGGTCATCGAGACCATCTCGATGATGGTCGCCACCCCGCGGCCCTCGGGTCCGAGCCGGCGTGCCCAAGCACCTTCGAACTCGATCTCGCTCGACGCGTTGGAGCGGTTGCCGAGCTTGTCCTTGAGCCGTTGCAGGCAGATCCGGTTGCGGGTGCCGTCGGGTAGCACGCGCGGCACGACGAAGCAGGTCAGACCTTCGGGCGCCTGCGCGAGGACGAGGAACAGGTCGCTCATCGGAGCCGAACAGAACCACTTGTGCCCGGTGAGCAGGTATTCGCCTTCTGCGTCGAGGGGCGCGGCCGTCGTGGTGTTCGCGCGCACGTCCGAGCCGCCCTGCTTCTCGGTCATCGCCATCCCGCACAGCAGCCCGGCCTTTCCGGCCGGCGCCCGCAACCCGAAGTCGTAAATCAGGGACTTGAGCCCAGGCTCCCACATCGCCGCGGCCTCGGGATCGGTGCGCAGCGCGGCTATCCCGGCGTAGGTCATCGAGATCGGGCATCCATGCCCTGATTCCGCGGTGCTCCAGGCCATGAACCCGGCCGCGCGGGTCACGTGGGCCGCAGGGCCGCCGGACCAGGCGCCGCCGGCCAGGCCGTGCGAGACCGCCACCTCCATCAAGTGGTGCCAGGCTGGATGGAATTCGACCTCGTCGATGCGGTTTCCGTAACGGTCGTGCGTGCGCAGAACCGGCGTATACGTGTTCGCCTGGTCCGCCCAATGCAGAGTCCGGTGCGCTCCGGCGAGCCGGCCGAGCGTGGACAGGCCGTCGAGCGCGGCGCGGCCGCCGTGCCGGTCAACCGCCTCGACCAGGGTGTCGTCGCAGCCGAAAACGTCGTAGTCCTGCAGCGGAGGCGCCTGATTGGGCGCGATGCGGGCGTCATTGACCGTCATGTCGTCAGTTTGTCATGTCGCTCCGAGCGCGGTGGATCAACGTCGCATAGATCCACAGACAGATAATCCGATCCTGCCGATTCGGTTCCGCGACGTCAGCGCGAGGGTCTAAGGTCTACCTGGATTCCCCAGGCGAGGAGGGGAGTTCACAGCCGAACCGGGGAGGCAAACACGGTGGGAAGCTTTTTCCAGGTCGACCTCGACGTGCTCCAGCGCATGACCAAGACGCTGGGCGACGCCGGGGACCAGATGGAGTCCGCGCTCAAGGCGATGACTTCGTCGCAGGCGGGGCAGGTCGGCACCGAGGCGCTGAACAAGGCCGCCGACTCATTCCAGCACACCTGGCAGTACGGCCTCGGCCAGCTGCAGCAGGTGATCAAGGAGACGACCGAGGGCGTCAAGAAGGCGCACGACGCATATAAGCACTGCGACGACGGCATCGAGCAGGCCATGTCGAAGATCAACAGCCAGGCCATGGGGGCCATCGACCAGGCGGTGCAGGCCACGACGGTGCACGGAGGGGCCAAGTGAGCGCGGTCGCACAAGACGAAACGACGTACCCGAACCTCGGCTTCAACCCGGTACCCGGCGTGCCGGCGGATGTGGAGTCGATGAGCGCCGGCCTGGGCCAGGCGGTCTCCTCGATGCAGGAGTCCGGCTCGCTGCTGGACCAGATGCGCGACGCGGGCAGCGGGGTCTGGCAGGGCGACGCCGGCGACAAGTTCCGCGAGCACCTGGACACCAAGCTGGTCACCGACCTGCAGCACGCGCACGAGTCGCTCAACAACGCGGTCGGGGTGCTCAAGAGCTGGCACGGGGACCTGCTCGGCTTCAAGGACGTGGCGGCGAAGCTGGACCAGGAGGCGGCCGAGGCCAAGCAGGCGGTGGCGCGCGCCGACGACGCGGTCAAGCAGGCCGAGGCCAATCCGGACCTCAAGCTGGTCGGCCAGTTCTTCAACACCCAGGAGGCGCTCCAGGCCGCCCAGTCGCGAATAGACCAGGCGGAGGGCGCACTGCGGGACGCGGGTTCGGCCGCGCAGAACGCGCACGCCGAGCTGGACTCGATCATGAAGCGGGCACAGGAACTGGCCTCGCAGCACGAGGCGGCCGCCCGCAAGTACGCGCATGAACTGGAGCAGGCCACCAAGGGCCTGGCCCCGCACAAGCCGGGCTTCTTCAGCAGCCTGTGGCACGACTTCACGGGCGCGCTGAGTTCGGTGGGCAACTGGGTGAAGAACCACATCAACGTGATCCACTCGGTGCTGTCCACGATCTCCGCGGTGGCCGGTCTGATCGCGCTGTGCACTCCGCCACCGATCGACGCGATCGCGGGCGCGGTGGCCATCGGCGCCGGGATTGGCGCGCTGGCCTGTGACCTGGCCAACCCGAAGGTGCGCGACGCCGTCGGCGGCCTGCTGACCGGCCACTTCACCATGGCCAACCTGAAGAACGCCTCCGCGATGGGCCTGGACGCGCTCAGTCTGATACCGGGCGGCAAGCTGGCGGGCGCGGCGCTGAAGGACGGCGAGGTGGCCATCAAGGGCGCGGAAGGGATACCGACGCTGGCCGCGAAGCTCCCCGGGCTCGCCCAACTCGGCGGCGACGCCACGCGCGCGTTCGGCGACGCCGCGCAGGCCGGGGTCACCACGTTGGAGGACGGCACCAAGGTGTTCGACTCGGCCGGCAACGTGCTGCGCCAAGGCTCGAATATCGCGCACGGCCTGAGCAAGCCGGTCGAGCTCGGCGTCGGCATGGCGAACAAGATCTTCAAGTTCGCCGACACCGCCACCGTGGACGGCGCCAAGTCGATCGCCCAGCTCTCGCAGAACCTTGAGCTCGGCTGGCGGGCCAAGTCCGTGGTGACCAGCCTGTACGGCGACGTGAAGCAGGCGGTCTCGTGAACGCGGTGGCCAACATCCTCGACTCCGCCCCGGACACGGCCGATCCGGACACGCTCAACTGCTGGATCGAGCTGCCGCCCGGCTACTTCCCGCTGCCGCTCGACGACATCGACAACACCCTGGCCACCGCGGAGGCGAACCTGCGCGAGCTGGCCCCGCAGGAGCAGCGGCCGCTGCTCGCCGCGGTGGTGGGCACGCTCATGGTGTTGCTCGAGCAGCTGCAAGAGCGCAACGCCGCGTACTGCGGCATCGGCTGGCACACGGCCGAGGACGACACGGTCGTCCCCTCCAGCCTGGTGGTCTCGATCCAGCCGTTCCCGCACAAGCGCAACCCGCGCCTGGTCATCAAGGACCTGGTCGACGCGCGCGCGGAGGCCGGCGAGCACGGCCAGGTCGACGTGGTCGACCTCAGCCGTGGCCCGGCGCTGTTCTTCGAGAGCGTGCTGACCCTGCCGCGCCCGCAGCTGCCCGGCCAGCCGCCGAACGAGCAGCCGGACGCAGAGGTCTACCAGCTCCAGGCGCTGGTGCCGAGCGAGGACGGCAGGAAGCTCGCCGCGATCGACTTCACCACGCCCGACATCCCACACGGGCCGAGATTCCGGGCCATGATGGTGCTGATGGCCGACTCGGTGTCCTTCACGCCTCCGCCCGGAAGCGAGCAGGCCGGGCCGACGGCCAGGTCGATCAGCCAGATCCTCGGAGGACTCGCCCCGTGACCGGCACGCTCCCGTCGTGGTCGCCACTCAACGACCCGCAGTTGTCCGCGCAGATTCAGGCCAGGCTCGGCGACGGGCAGGAGCAGGCGCGGGTCGAGGCGCAACGCGATCTGTACTTCCTTGAGCGTTACGCGTGGCAGGAGTATCCCGCCAAATGCGGGCGCTGGCACCTCGACGAGGCCGCCTCGTTCACGCTGACCGGCGGCAGCAACCTCTCCGGGCCGTGGACGAAGATGGAGTGGAGCCCGGACTACCAATGGGTGCTTCTGCTCGACCCGGCCAGCCGGCAGCCGATCGCCGCCCACATCGTCAAGAACTGGTGGGTGGAGGACCCGAAGGCGCGTCAGGTGGTGCCGGTGAGCAACGGGATGACGAGCTTCTGGTTCGCCGGCAATCCCCTGCTCGGCGGGATGTTCACTCCGGTCGGCAACGGACACCGAGCGGTGTGCGGATACCGAAGCGGGTTTCCGGAGGTCGCCGGCTTCGTCAATTGGAAAGCCGGTCCGGCTCACTTCGAGCAACTCTCCGCGCAGGCCGCCAACTGGCCCTACACCGACAAGGTGTCCAACCGCATCGGTGCCTGGATCGCCGATCAGCCCGAGAAACCCCCGCGACCTCGGCGCTTCAGCCGCCTGACGTGGTAGGCCTCGACGTCGACGGAGCCGCAGCCCGTACCTGACGTACTACCGGCGGCGACCACCATCCGCGCGCTGCGCACCGTCCAGGCGCAGGGCGAGGGCCGGGCAATCGGCCACCGCCCTGCGCGCGTCTGCGAGTAGCTCTGCGGGCAGCGCGCGGTCCGCGATGATCGGATAACCCCAGTCATCCAGCGCGATGTGTTCACCGAGCAGTTCGGCGCACAGGCCGTGCCCGCTGCACCTTGTCGGGTCCAGTCGCAGCCGAGTGCCCGTGCCTGCTGCTGACACCGAGCCTGCTGCTGAAGCCGTGGCTGTGGCTGGGTTCGCTGCGTTCATCGTCATCGCCAGTCCTCGTCTGTCCGCGGCGGATTCATCGGTGAGGGCAGGGGGAGGAACGCGCGGTTGTTCGATGCGACGCACATTCCCTGTCCGTGCCGCCACAGCTCCTCTTCGAAGACTGTCAGGGCACTGCGCACCAGCCGCATACTTCCGTCCGGGTGATGACAGGCGCCGCGACGCTCGACCTGTCCCGCCCAGCGGGACACGTCGGCGCGCTCTCGGGCGTGAACGCCCGGCCCCGCGAGTACCCGCAACGCGTGCGCGATGCGTGGCAGACCATTGAGGCACGGCCCGCATTGCCCGGCTGACTCGGCGGCGAGGTACGACACGACGCGGGCGGTCTCCCGCAGCCCGCAGCAGTCAGCAGGCAGCGCCGCCAGGACTCCGGCGCCAAGGGACGCGCCTTCTGCTCGCAATGCGGCGCCGGTGAGCGGCAGTTCGGCCGCGCGATCCGCGGGCAGCCAGGTGCCGTGGTAACCGCCGACCAGCACCGCGCGCGGCGCCGGCCCGCGTCCGGTGACAGTCGCCGCCGCGTTAAGGCCAAGCAGCTCACCGAGCGCGACGCCGGTTGCCGTCTCGATCACCTTCGGGGTCGCGTTCGGCCGGTGCACTGTCGCCAACAGCGTGCCGGGTTCGCCCGAAGTCCCGGCCGTCCGAAACCAGCCGGCTCCGTAGCCGGCGATCAGCGCGAGATGGGCGAGCGTCTCAACGTTCTGCACCAGCGTCGGAGCGCCGCCAACGCCGCGTTCGGTGACCCGCACCGGCGCGTATCGAGGCAGCGCAAGGCCGCCCTCGATACGGTGCACGGCCGCGGTTTCCTGACCGGCGATGAAACGCGGCGGAGCTTCGACGACTGTGACCGGCACGCGGTCGACTCCAGCGCGCATCCGGTCCGCGACGGCCTCCCGCACCCGTCTCAGTACCCGTTGATCGGGATTTATGTACGCGTATGCCTGCCGTGCGCCGACGGCTTCGGCCGCCAGTTGCAGCCCGTCCAGCATGAGATGCGGGTCCGAGTAAAGCAGGGTTCTGTCTTTGAATGAGGCCGGCTCGCCTTCCGCGCCGTTAGCCACGACGACCGCGCTGCCGGCCGCGTGCAATACCGCTTCAAGCTTGCGGTAGGTGGGGAATCCGGCTCCGCCCCGACCGGTCAAGCCGGCCGCGCGGACCTCGTCGATCAACACCCGGGGCGCGCCCCGGTACGCGGCCGGACCGTACAGCGCCCGGTGCTGTTCGAGGGTGAGCGCCCGGTCGGGGTAAGGCAGGAGCCGGCGGAAATCGGAGCCTTGGTGCACCGGAGTATCCGAGGATTGAATCGTCATGACGTTCACTGCTGTCTACCCCCGCTGAGTTGCTCGGTCAGGACGGAAACGCGTGCGGCGCGCGGCACATCGTGCGCCCTTCGGCCCTCGCCGGCCCGCCAGGCCAGCGCCGCGGCGACGGCCAGGACGCACCCGATGCCGAGGCCGAGCAGCCAGCCGCTCTGCATGTCGGTGCTGCTGCCGAGGCTGTGCGCGACGGCTACCGGCCAGGAGAGGTAAGCCAGCCAGTGCACCGACCGCCAGGTGCGATGCCCGATCCGGGCACGAAGCAGGCTCGTGATGATCAGGGCGAGGATGAGGTCGAAGGCGACCGTGCCGAGCCCGAGCCACAGGGGCTCGTATGAGGCGGCGAACGGGATGATCGCGTCCGTGAGGCGGATATGCACGTAGGAATCCGCGACCGCGCTGACGATATGGATCGCCAGGAAGGCGACCGAGAGTAACGAGATGCTGCGGTGCAGGCCCAGCACGGCGAACCTCGGCAGCCCGGGTAGCCTGCCGTGTTTCCGGACCGCGACGCCGAGCACGACGACGCCGGTGAGCATGATCAACGACACGACGCCGGTAGCCCGGCTGGTGTACCAGAGCGCGGTGCCCGACGTGATGCCGCTCGCCGCCGCGCTCATCTTCCGATCCCCGTCCCAGGCGAGAGCGCCGCGCGCAGTCCGCCGCCAGCGAGCGAACCCTCCGGCTCAGCCTGCTGATCCGGTGGCCAACCGCCGGTGGTCCTCACCCGCCCGGCCAAATCCACCAACCGGGCCGCGATCCCGCGCTGTTCGAAGTGCGCGAGCGCCGCATGGCCCCTGATGATCGCGCCGGTCGCCGCGACGTTCGCGGAGACACAGTCCGGCGCGGTGACTGAGACGGTGCGCCACACGGTCGGCGCCGGAAGCCCGTCGCGCGGGTTGAGGATGTGGTGCAGCACGGCGCCGCCGCGTTCCCAGCGCCGAGCGGTCGTGCTGGAGGTGGCCAGCGCGCCGCCGCGCAACGCGATCGTCTGTGCCGGGCCGGTCGGCGCGTCATCCGGATGACCGGTCACGTCCTGGACCCGCACCCGCCATCCGCCGCGCGGCGCCGGTCCGGCGGTGGCGATGTCGCCGCCCAGTGAGACGAGCACGCCGCAGCGCAGCCGTTGCGCGATCCGGGTCGCGGCCCGGTCCGCGGCCCACGCCTTCGCGGTCGCACCGAGGTCGAGCCGGGTGCCCGGCGGCATGCGCAGACCGTGCGAGGCCCGGTCGAAGGTGATCTGCCGCCAGCCCGGCACCGGCCGCGCGCGCAGGGTGATCGCCGGGCCGTTCGGCGCGACCAGCGCGAAGTCGCGGTCGTATCCGAGAGCTGACATCGCCTCGCCGACGGTCGGGTCGATGTCGCCGTCGCTGGCGCGCGCCGCGTCCAGCGCCACGCCGATCGCCTCGGTCAGCAACGGGGAAAGGGTCACCCAGCGGCCGTCCGCGGCGTCGAGCGCGGCCAGTTCGGAATCCGCGCGAAACCGGCTGCACGCGCGGTCGAGCCCATCGAGGTCTGATTCGAGCAGCGAGCGCGCGGCGGCGAGCCGGCCGGGGTCGGTGACCAGCAGGCTGATTCGGGTGCCGATGGCCGTCCAGTCGCTCGCCCCGATGCGCTCCTCGATCGGCGGGGCGGGCCGGGTCGCGGTGGTGGCGCTCATCACGAACCTCCCGACGTGACTTGGGCGTTCTGGTTCGTCGACTGCGGCGCCTGGCCGCTTGAGCCGCTGCTGCCGCTGTTGGTCGTGGTGTCGTCGCTTGTGCCGCTGTTGCTCGTCGTGCTCTGTGACGTGCTGCCCGATGATGACGACGAAGAGGAGCTGGACGAACTGTGCGTCGATCCGGGCAACACGACGGCGAGGGCGACGGCTCCGGCGACTCCGGAGACACCCACGATGGAGGTGATGGCGTTCACCCGAGCGCGATCGCGCCGCCTGGTGCGCTTCGGCTGGTCGAACATCGCTGCGTACTCCGTCCGCTAGGTCCGCTGATCACTGCTGTATCGCGGTCCACTATCCGCGGCGCTGATGAGCGGCACGCTTGGCTGCGGCGAAGGGGAAGATGAGAAAACTCAAGGAAGTTGCTGAGAGCGGCAGGCCGCGCGGCACTACTCGGGGGGCAACCTGCGCAGCCGCTTGATCTGCGAGCGCCGCGTCTTGTCCTCCAGCCGCCGCGCCACCGCCCCCTTCGACGGTTTGGTCGCCCGCCGCGCCCGCGGCGCGGCGGCGATCGCCTCGGCGAGCAGCGCGGCCAACCGGTCGCGGGCGGCCTGGCGATTGCGCAGCTGAGAGCGGAACTGCGCGGCGGAGATCGCCAGCTGACCGTTCGTCAGGCGGCGCTCCAGTCTGGCGAGCGCTCGGGCCTTGAGTTCGGGCGGCAGCGCGGACGAGCCGGCCAGGTCGAAGATCAGCTCGGCTCTGCTGTCTGTCGTGTTCACGCCTTGGCCGCCGGGCCCGGAGGACCGGGAGAAGCGCCAGTTCAGCTCGTTCGCCGGAATGACCACGGCGGCTGTGACGCGCAACGGTCCGGAGGCAAGGTCTTCGTCCGAAGGCATGACCCGCCCCCCCACGTTTCGCGATCACCAGACGACGGCGCAGTCTACGGGCATCGACGGCCTGCGGCCAGGGACTTGTTCGCGAAGCGCAGCGATGTCTTGGTCCGGGGCGCGGAACGGCCGCGCCGGCCGGGCGGTTGGACCCGGGCGGCGCGGCCGTAGGTGAGCAGGCGAGGCGCCTGGTTACAGGGAGGGCAGGCCCGGAACCGGGAGCGAGCCGACTCCCGGCACACCGGGCAGGCCCGGCAGACCCGCCGTACCCGGAAGCGAGGGCGCGCTGGGAGCGCCCGGGAGCGAAGGCAGTGAGGGCAGGCTCGGCGTGCCGGGCAGGCCGGGCGCGGCCGGGAGGTTCGGAACTGAGGGAAGCTGCGGCGCGGCCGGGAGTTGCACCGGCGCGGGGAGCGACGGGGTGCCTGGCAGCGACGGCGCGCCGGGCGCTGAGGGTGCTGACGGTGCCAAGGGCGCCGACGGGGTACCGGCTGTGGCGCAGTCCAGGCTCTTGACCGCGTCGTTGAGCTTGTTGGCCTGCGCGACCTGGGCCGTCGCGGCGGCCAGATCAGGCGGGGTGGCCAGCAGGCTCTTCGCCGCCTGGGTCAGCGTCGCGGAGTAGTCCGCGAGCAGGCCCGCGCAGGTGGACGGCGAGACCTGCTTCGGCGACTGCGCGCCGTTCGTCGCCGCCTCGGCCGCGCTCGTCCCGCAGAACGCCGTGGTTCCCGCGATGGCGAGGGTCGCGATCCAGCGAGCGTGTCGCTTCTGCATGTGGTCCTCTTTCAGGCTGGTACCCCCCTCGGGTTCCGCAAGGCAGGTACCCGCGCCGGCCCGCGCCGTCGACTTCCATTGTTGACATTCATCCGCTTGCCAGTTAAGTCGTACAACTCACCCGGACAGCAGAGGTCCCCGGCGTGGAGTTGGGAAACTGCGCCACGCCGGGGACCTGAAGTTCCGTCAGATCAGCTCGTTCTCGAGCGCCTCGAGTTCCTCGGGCGTGCCGTAGCTGATCGGGCCGTTGAACGTGCGCCGGGCGGTGACGAACCACCAGGTCGCGGAGATCAGCAGCAGCACACCGAGCGCGATCGGCGCGTAGTTGAAGTTGTGCGCCGTGATCGGGCTGGCCTGCGGCAGCAGGAAGACCAGGCTGCTGATCGCCACCCAGATCACCGCGATCAAGGCCACCGGCTTTCCCCACTTGCCCAGGTTCCACGGACCGGCCTCGAACTCCTCGCCGCGGCGCAGCCGCAGGAAGATCGGGATCGCGTACGAGCCGAACAGCCCGATCACGTTCACCGACACCACCGCGGTGAAGGCCACCGTGGACCACAGCGACGGAAGCACCAGGATGAACGCGCCGATAGCGGCGAACCACACGCTCTTGACCGGCGTGCCCGTGCGCGGGTTGACCGAGTGCCACAGCCGCGAGCCGGGGATCGCGCCGTCCCGGGAGAAGGCGAAGATCTGCCGCGAGTTGCTGGTCAGGTTGGCCATGCCGCAGAACAGCAGCGCGCCGATCACGATCAGCAGCAGCAGCTTGGCCAGGCCGCCGCCCACCGCGTCGAGCACGATCTGCGCCGACGCGAAGCCGGTGCTGCTGCCCGCCTCGTTCCCGTAGTTCTGCACGGAGAACAGCAGCGCCAGCAGCAGCACGAAGCCGCCGATGCCCGAATACGCGATCGAACGTACGATGCCGCGCGGCGCGGAGAGCGCCGCACTGCTGGTCTCCTCGGTCAGGTGTGCGCTGGCGTCGAAACCGGTGAACACCCAGGAGATGGACAGCAGGCCGATCATCGTCGCGTACAGGCCGCTGGAGAATCCGGTCTGGTTCTCGAACTGCGTGAACACGAACGAGGCGGACTGGTGGTGCGACGGCTTGAACACCAGTACGGCGGTGATGATCAGCGCGCCGACCAGCAGCCACCACACCGAGATCCGGTTGAGCAGTCCGACCAGCTTGACCGTGTACGTGTTCGCCAGCGCGTGCACCAGCAGGATCACCGCGAATATGCCCAGCGTGGTGTACTTCGTCGGGTTGTAGCCGGGCGATTCCACACTGATCAGCACGTTGATGAAGCTGGCGGCGGCGAAGTCGGTGGCCGCGGTTCCGGCGATCTGCCCGGCGAAGTTGAGCCAGCCGGTGAACCAGGACCAGGCCGCGTTGTGCCGCTTGGCCAGCTTCGCGGCCCAGTAGTAGAGCGCGCCCGAGGTCGGATAGGCGGAGCAGACCTCCGCCATCGCCATGCCGACGAACAGGATCAGGGTGGAGACCACGATCCAGCCCCAGACCAGGGTGCGCGGGCCGCCGGCCCCGAAGCCGACGCCGAAGCCGGTGAACACCCCGGCGATGATGTTGATGATGGTGAAGGAGACCGCGAAGTTGTCGAACCAGGTCAGCCGGCGCGACAGCTTGCGCGGATAACCCAGCTCGTGCAGCCGCTGGTCATCGTCGAGCAGCGCGGCCCCGGCGGACCGTTGATCCTGTGACGCCCGTGTCGTCGAAGACATCTCAGCGCTCACTTTCTCGGTATTGGCTCTGTCGGTGGGTGAGTGAGTGCGAAGCGGTGGAGCCTAAGGGGTACGGACCCGGCAACGCTGGCGGGCGCGCGTGAGCTGTTCGACGGGATCGCCGAACAGCGACCACGGATGGGTGGAGGCGTAGGGGCCCATGGCGCGGAACACCTTGGCCGCCTCCCAGATCCGGTCGCCCATGTAGAGGGCGTGTGCGAGCACTGAGAAGTCCGCGACCGGCACCAGCGGCTCGCGCTCCACGGCGCGGAACCAGCCGTCGAACACGTGCATCGAGGTGAACAGCGCGTGCTGGTCGGTCCACTGGCGGTCGGCGAACTGGCCGCGGGCCGGATCATCGCGCAGGTCGCGGTAGTGCTCCACGTAGGCGGTCAGCGGCAGGACCTGCAACGCGCAGTCGGCCGGGCTGTGCAGCGAGACCCAGCGCGCGACCTCCCACATCGCGTCCGGGCTGCCGCCGTAGCGGGGATAGAAGCAGGCCAGCAGCCGGTGGTGCGCCTCGCGGCCGAGCGGGTCGCGCTCGCGCGCCTCGCCGAGCAGATCCCACGGCCCCGGCGAGGTGACGCCTTCCGGTCCGGGTACCTTGGCGTGGCCGAGCCGGGCGAGGGCGAGCAGCCCGACCCACGGCGTCGGGTCGGGCGGATCAGCGTCCGCACACACCAGGCAGGCACGCTGGGCCAGGGCGGCCAGATCCCCGGCGCGTTCGTCGCCGGAGTCGGCCGCGCGCAACGCCCGCGCCACCGCGGTGCGCGCGTAGACCAGCAGTGCATCAGGGTTCGATGGTTCATCGGACAGCCACCGCTCCGCGACGTCCAGCCCGGCGGCCACCGAAGCGAGCACCAGCGAGCGCTGCGCACGCAGTTCGAAGTCGCCGCGGGTGGCGGCGATCAGCGCGCGCGCCTCGTGGAACCGGCCCGCCTTCAGGTCCAGAGACACCTGGGCCAGATCGCGATCCGCGCCGGCCGGGTTCCACACGAAGGCCGGTTTGCTCACCGCGCCTCCCGGTTGCGAAGCCGAGCACGTCGGCCTGATATCGCACAGGCACTCGTGATCGGCACAGCGGCTCCAGGCTTGCTCGGCGGTGCGTTCCGTGACATGGATCCGGTCAAACGCAGGACACGATATCAACAACAGCAGCAGGCGAAAGCAGGCACCGAATTCGGGACGTTACGCGCGTGCAAGCTGTAGCTCACAGTGCAGGTCGAGCGGCGTTTGACACCGCGCCGGGGCGGCCGTCGGCGGATACGATCAAGGTGGCGCGCCTGGCCCCGAGCGATCATGATCAGGGCACGTCGATTGTGATTGGTGACAGCCGCGGTGATCGAGTACGAAGATCACTACCGCAGGGTGCTGTCAGCAACCCGGTGATCAGACGCACTCTCAAAGGTCTTGCTGACGCCGCGCTTCGGTATGCGCGGCGCTACCGCGCCGGTAGCGCGGCCAGCACTGCATCGCCGAATGCAGATCGTCGTCGCCCAGCTCCGGCTCGGTCAGCTCGGTCACGCCGTCGCGGCGCGCACTCAGACCGTCCAGCACCATCGGCACGTATCGCCGCCAGCCGCCGTCGCGCACGCCGTGGGTGAACTCCACCGTGGCCGAGATCATCAGCTGCACGGCCATGATGTCCGTCGCGCGGAAGTCCGCACGCAGCCGGCCCTGCTCCTGCGCGCGCTCGACCAGCCGCTCCATCATCGGCTTGATCCGGTCCCGCATCTGGGCGATCCGGTCGCGGCCGTAGGTCTCCGAGAGCATCACGTCGCGCAGCCCGAAGTCGGCGGCCTGGACCTCGGCCATCCTGGTCAGCAGCCCGACCAGGCCCTCCCAGGCGTCGGGGTTGGCCAGCGCCTGCTCGGTCAGCTCGAGGATCTGCGCGAAGCCCTCCTCGAACAGCGCGTCGATCAGCGCCTCCTTGTTCGGGAAGCGGCGGTAGACCGTGCCGACGCCGAGGCCGGCGTGCTTGGCGATCTCGTCGAGGGTGGCTTCCAGCCCGCGCTCGGCGAAGACCTGCTTGGCCGCGACCAGGATCCGCTGCCGATTGAGCTCGGCGTCGCGGCGCAGCGGTCGGGGGGCGGCGGGCGTGGTCGGGTCCATGGCGCGGCAGTCTACCTCCGGCGAAAAAAAGTGGAGAACTTTCCTCCGGTTCCATGATACGCCCACCGCTGGATGTGGAGGACCGTTCTCCAGATATGTGGGGAGCCGGCGCGATCATCTGCGGCGCGCTGCCGCGGCCCGGCGTGCATACCAACGGATCGGGCGCGGCACCCGCGATCCGCCTGTAGAAACCCTTGCCGCAGACTCTCAGGACTCTTCGTCAGTGTCATCCAGCTGCGCACGGCTCGCGAAGAACTCGGCGTTCTCGCGGGCCGTGCGCGCGAACTCCGGGTAGCCCCAGCGTTCGCAGCCCTCCGCGAACGCGAGCTGCCACTGGGAGGCGCCGGCGGCGTCCTCCCCGAGCACCGCGATGGCCAGGCTCAGCGTCTTGAGCGCGGCCTCCAGCGCCGCGACGAACTCTTCGCGCGCGTCGCCTTCCTGCGGGTGCTCGAGCAGTGACCACAGGTCACGCGCTCCGGCTTCGGCGGCCTCCTGCGCGGCGGGGAGCAGTTCCTCGGCCTCCTGCTGCGACAGGGTCTGCATCTCGATCCGCTTGACCACGTGCTTGAGCCGCAGCGTGCGCGCCTGCGCGATCAGAAAGTCCCGATAGCGCTCGGTATTCGAGTCGTCTTCGTCGCAGGCGCGCAGGTGCGCGACCGCTTCGTCAAGCTGTTCGAGCGCTGCTTTGATATCGGTCGGGGCGAGCAGCCGGGCCACCGACTCGAGCGCCGCGGTGGTCGGTTGGTGGCCTGCCGCCGACCGGCCGTCGCGCGCCGATTCCCGGTACGCCTCAAGCGCTGCCGCCTCATCGCCGTCCTGCTCGGCCGACTCGGCGAGCTGGTGCAGCAGCCAGGCGCGCGCGGTCGGGTAATCCTTCGGGACGACCGCGAGCACATCGCGCAGCACGCGGGCCGCGTCGCGCGCCCGGCCGAGCTTGCACAGGCTGATCGAGTAGTGCAGGGTACTGAGTTGGACGAGCTGCCGGCATTCGTCGTCGTCCCACCGGCTCATGATCTGTGCGAGCGCCGGGTGAAAGAAGTTCTGCGCCGTTTCGTGGCGCCCTGCGCGGTGATGCACCTCGCCCATCAGCAGCCTGGCTCGCGCCGCGCCCACCGGATCGCTGCCCGCCAGCAGGCGCGCCGCCTGCGCCGCCGCCTGCACGACCTCGTCGTCCCGCGCGTGCTGCGGATCCGGTGAGCTTTGCGCGTTGATCGCCTCGGCGAGCAGCAGCGCGGTCAGGCCGGGCAGGTCGGGCGCGACCGGCGGATTGCCCAGCTGCGAGACGCGCCGGGCGCAGCGCTCGGCTTCGGCGGGCTGGCGCGCGGCGAGCAGGACCTGTCCTCGGCGCAGCAGCGCCTCCGCGGCGAGCCAGGGCTGGTATACCGCGCCGTACACCTCGGCCACGTCGCCGAGCCGGTCCAGCAGGCTGCTGATATACCCGGCGGCTTCGCCTTCGTCGCCCTGCCGGGCGAACATACGGGCCATGGCGCCGGTGATCTCGGCCCACGCCCGAGCCGCGGCGGCATACTGCGGCGTGGCACCGTGCGCATCGGCCAGTTCCCGGAAGGTCCGGTACTCCTCGGAGGCTTCCTCGGCGATGAGCCGGCCGGCCTCGTCATCGATGTCCGGCTCGGCGTCCACGGCCCGCCGCCAGCGGTCCAGGTGCCGGTAGAGCCCGTACAGGCGGACCGTCACGAGCTGGGTCCCGGTGATCCGGCCGCCCTCGAACTCGGCTTGCGCCGCCTTCCAGGCTTCCGCCTGCACGGTTGCGGCGGCCTCTGCCTCCTCTCCCCCGACGAGGTAACGCTGGAACGCGCTCATCGCCCGGCAACGCAGGGCGTCGCCGGTGCGGCCGAGCGTCGCGTAGAGCGTTGCGGCGAAGGCGAGTTGTTCGTGGGCCGCGGCGTGATCGGCGCGCTGCGCGAGCGCGGTGCCGCGGCTTTCGGACAGTTCCGCCGCCACATCGTCGCTCAGCCCGGTTCCGCTCGCGGCGACCTGCTCCCAGGCCGCGCACGCGTGCGGGTGCCGCAGGAAGGAGAGGTAGCGGGCACGAGCCGCCAGCGCGTCTACGGCTTCGAATCCGCGCGGCAGGGTGCGCGCGTCGCTGCCGTCGACGCGGCCGCGGGCGTCCCAGGGCATCGGGATCGGTGGCCATGCCGCTTCCAGCCAGCCCGGCTCCAGCCATCCGGCCGGCGGCGGCAACTCGTCGTGCCGCAGCTTGGCGGTGCGCCAGGACTCCAGGGTCTCCGCATGCTCGGTTCCGCCGGCCGCCGCGTCCTGGTGCGCGGCGTAGTCGGCGAGCACCGCGTCGAGTTCGGCGTAGAGGGCCGCGGCGGTGACAATCTCGCGCGGCGAGCGGGTGATCGGCAGGTCCCCGTGTCCGGCGTCGAGGAGCAGCTTGAGGAAGAGCAGGAAGCGCCCGTGCACCCACCAGTACTCGCCGACCGCGTCGCGGTGCGCGGGCAGCCAGTCGATGTGGTCGTGCAGGATCTCCAGGCCGCGCAGCACATCGCGGGTCCGGTTGACGAACAGCGCGTGCAGTTCCAGCTGGCGCGGCAGGTCGCGGCGGCGGCGGATCACCGGGTATCCGAGCCGGTGGTGTTGCCGGGCCTTGTCGAAGCGGTCGAGGTTGAGCAGGTCGATCATCACCTCGCCGTGGGCGATGCCGACGTGCGAGCGTTCGCAGCTGCGGACCCCGGCGATGATCGCGAGCCACAGGTCCACGGCCTTGGGCAGTTCGTCCTGCC
Organism: Actinocrinis sp.; assembly: GCA_035763685.1. Taxonomy (GTDB): domain Bacteria; phylum Actinomycetota; class Actinomycetes; order Streptomycetales; family Catenulisporaceae; genus Actinocrinis. Next base: position 16,733 of record DASUAR010000053.1, read on the forward strand.
GCTCATACCAGTAGGCCGCGGTGGCCAGGTCGCAGGCGTCGCAGGCGGCTCCGGCGTCCCCGTCCTCGGCCAGCAGCGCCTCGATACGCAGGGTGGCCAGCTCGTTCTCGCCGCGGCGGCGGTGGATCCAGTACCGGCTGCGGTGTACCGCCCGCAGGCTGTAGCCGCCGGTGAGGTAGAAGGACTCCATCTCGTCGGTGAGCCGGTCGACCTCCGCGGCGGGCACCCGCTCGTCGGCGTCGAGGACGTCGACGACGTGCTGGAAGTGCTCGCGGAAGCGGAAACGCAGCGCCGCGTCGAAGGCCCCCGACTTGGTCTGCCAGAACCGCCAGGCCCGGCTGAAGGCGAGGACCATGCCCTGTTCGTCGCCGTCCTCCTGGCAGTCGTCGGCGAGGCTGAGCAAGGCGGAGGCGAGGGCCGCCGCGTCACCGATCTGCTCGGCCTGGGTGACCAGCTCCTCGCGCCGCGCGGTGCGCTCCCGGCCATAGGGCAGCTCGTCCGCGGCGGCGAGCGCGGCGTGGAGCTGGGCGGGGTCCATAGCCGGCGCTCCGCTCTCAGGCCACGGTCGAATAGCGGAGGCTGAGGTGCGGTGCGCACGGCGCGGCCGGCGCCGTGGCGAAGAGCGGGAGGACCGCTGCGCCCGGGTGCAGTTGCTCGGCGCGTTCAGTCAGCCGGCGCGCGAGTTCCGGTTTGTCCCAGGACTCGAATTCGACCGCCCGGTCGCGCAGCTTGGCCGCGGCGGCCGGCGCGCGGTCCAGGTGCCCGCCCTCGATGCGGGCCGCCGCCATCAGCGCGACCGCGAGCCGTTCGAACAGCAGGCCGTCTGGTGCGGGCCTCGGGCCGGGGGCGGTTTCGCTTTCCGGGCCGGCCGGAACCAGGCGCCGCAGACCGCTGATGGCGGCGTTCGCGTGCTGGTACGCCTCGCCGAGCAGCTTCTCGCTCTCGTCGGCGGCGAGCGACCGGTTCTCGGCGAGGTTGAGCACGATGCGCGCCCGCTGCAGGTGCGTCTCAGCGAGCTCATATCGAGCCGGTCCGTGCCGTGCATCGCTTCCGTCGTCGGCGGCCAGCACGGTGATCAGCTCGCCGCCGGCGCGGTCCATCACGCCGAGCGCCGCGTCCAAATCCTCCGCGGCGAGCAGCCAGGCCGCCGACCGCAGGCACTTGACGCGCACCAGCGGCTCGCCGACCTGCTGCCACAGCTGCGCCGCGCGCTCGAATGCCGCGGCGGCGTCCGCAGGCCGGCCCGCACGCTCAAGCGCGGTCGCGGCGTCGGCGGCCAGCATCGCGTGCGGAACCTGATTCGGCCAGGCTTTGACTCGATCAGCCGTGCTCAGCAGCAGTTCAGCGGCGCGGCGCGGATCGCCAGCCGCCATCAGGCTGTTGCCATAGGCGCGGGCGGCCTGCGCGATCAAGGGCTTCCACTCGTCCTGGTCCCAGCGCGCCTGCGCGGTCTTGAGCGCGGGCTCGAAGAGCGCGATCGCCTCCTCGGGTCGTCCGGCCACGGACAGCGCCTCAGCCGCGAGCAGGTGCGCCCGCGTCTCTTCGTCGCCGCGTCCGTCCTGGCGGGCGAACGCGGCCGCCGCGGCCAGCGCCGGAGCGACGGCCTCCGACTCGCGTCCGTCCTGGAGCCAGATCGCCTCGGCGAGCAGCATCGCGGCCGAACCGCGCAGCGCCGGGTCGAGATTGTGCTCGACCGCGGCGCGCGCGTACCGCTCGGCCGCCGGCAACTCGCCGCGCGCACACGCGATCCGGCCGAGATTCAGCTCCGCGGCCGTCGCGCACCAGGGCGCGCCGCCTTCGTGGTAGAGCTCGGTCGACCGGCGCAGGCTCTGCTCGGCGGCCTCGGCCTCGCCGCCGCCGAGTCGCACCTGCGCCGTCATTCCGGCCGCGGCGGCGCCATACAGGGCGACCTCGAACCGGCGGCACTCCTCGGCCAACTCGTGCAGTTCGGCGAGCGCGTCGCGAGCCGCAGCCGCGAGGGCGGCGGCGCGATCCTTATCAGGCTCCGGCGATGGCGGGGTCCCGCCGCCACCGCCGCCGCTTTCGCCGGGTCCCGTGTCCGTGCGCGGTTTTCCGCCGAACCACGGTGAGGGCGCGGGGCGGTCATCGGTGTCTTCACCGCGGCCGGCGTGCTCACCCGGCTGCGCGGTGGCCAGGGACTTCCAGATATGGAACTTCTGGTACCCGCTGCCGATCCGCACGGCCAGGTATTCGCTCGGCGTGATTTCGTGCCCTGCCAGAGCGTCGGCGGCCGCGAGGCGAAGTGCGGCCTGGTCGCTCGCCGCGGCGTCCTGCTGACCACTGCGCAGTAGCGCGAAAGCCGCACGGCTTGACGCGCGCAACGACAGGCCGGCTCTGCCCTGCGACCGATAGCGCTCGGCGATCTCCAGCAGTCGCGCGCGCTGCACGGCCGCGGCCACACCGTCGTTGATCCCGGTCGCGGTGCCGTCCGCGAGCACCGCCTGCTCGTCGAACTCGGTCTGCGCGTCCGCGGGCAGCGGCCTGCCGGTTGCCTTGGCCGCCGCCTGCGCTCGCCGCCAGGCGTCAAGGGCGTCAGGATGCCAGAGCTCTGTCAGCCGGCGGGCCTCGGTGATCAAGTCCTCGACGGGACGCGGCTTGCGGCGCGGCGCCTGGACAGCGGCCCGCCGGCCGCCGCGCGCCGAGGTCGCGGGCAGCACGGTGCGGGCGTCGAGAGCCAGAGCGCTGAGGAACGGCTGCCTGCTGCGGCGATGCACGATCCGGCTGCTGACGGCCGAGGTGCCGTTGCGTTCGTCGAACCGGGCCGCGATCGAGGAGAGTTCCTCGTCCACCTCGTCCCGCAGCTCGCCGATCGGCTTCGTGGCGCCCCCGATGATCGCGAACGGAAGGTCATCCAGGCCTGAGATGGTGAGCACGCGCAACAGCACGCTGACACCGCCGAGAAAGGCGGCGCGGCGCTCCGTGGCATTGCGTCCGGCGGCTTCCTGATCGCCGTCGACCCGCCCGGCCGCGCCGCGGTCCGTCAGCCAGTGCCCGTGTTCGGCCAGCAACTCAAGCCCGCGAGCCGTGTTGCCGGTCAGCGCACAGAACTCGATGTGCGCGCCGATCTCAGCGCACATGGACGGCTTCAGCCGGGAGATCCGGTAGCCCTCGACGTGATTGGCCTGGGCCTGCGTTCCCTTTCCGAGCCGGATCAGCGGTATCAGGGAACGGGCGAGCACGCCGTGCGGTTCCGCGTCGCAGAACACAGAGCCGTCCAGGATCTCCTCCCAGGCCTCCAATGCCCGCGCGTCCTCCCCGCGCTCGGCGTACCAGTCCCCCATCTGGCTGCGCTCGCAGACGAAGCAGCCCGAGGAGAGATCACGCGGCGCGGCCAACCAGAGCTCGAACTCCTGCTCCGCCGTCGCGGTGTGGCCGAGTTGCCGCGCGAGCCGGTGCCGGACTTGGTGCACGGCGCGCGTACTGTCACCCCGCCCGCGCGCCTGCTCCTCGAAAGCGTCCAGCGCGCGGTAGATCTCATCGAGCGCAACGGCGGCGTCCTCGACCAACCCGGAGCCGATCGCCGTAGCGCCGACCACCGTAGCGCCGGCCAAAGGTGCGCCGACCTGCCCAGGGAGACTGGACCCGGGATCGGCGGGCTCGGCATCTTCGAGCGAAGGCACCGGTGCACACCTCCCCGAAGGTTCCCGTCCCGTCGCCTTGCCCCGGAAACCTACCGCACTCTCATCGCGCACAGTCACGACCGTCGACACGTTTCACGCGACTTTCCGGTTCGACTCGTCAGGGCCGAGTCGCGACGAGCGCCGCGGCCTCCGTCTCCTCGTCGACAACGACCCGAGGCGACAGGCCGCCATCAGCCATGATGCGTATCGCCCCCGGCAGTTGCCGGTCGCTGGCCTCGACGAGTAAGTGCCCGCCCGGCGCGAGCCAGTGCGCGCCTTGACGGGCCACCGCGCGCATCACGTCGAGGCCGTCGCCGCCGCCGTCGAGCGCGACCAGCGGTTCGTGCTCACGTGCCTCCGCGGGCAGCAGCGCGATGTCTTCAGTGGGCACGTAGGGCACGTTCGCGATCAGAACGTTGATCTTGCCGCGAATCGCATCGGGCAGCGCGTTATAGAGGTCACCCTGATATACCCGGCCGCCGAAGGACGCCAGGTTGCGCCGCGCACACTCGACGGCCGCCGGATCGATGTCCACCGCGTATAGGTCGACCGATCGCGTCACGTTCGCCGCGAGAGCAGCCCCCAACGCGCCGGAACCACAGCAGAGGTCGACGACCGTCAACGGCGCCGGCGATGAAACTTGCGCGGCGAGGCGAGCGGCCTCGCGCGCCAGCAGCTCGGTGCGGCGCCGCGGAACGAACACGCCGGGATCGACCGCGATGCGCAGACCACAGAACTGCGCCCAGCCGAGCACCTGCTCTAGCGGCAGCCCGCCGGCCCGCCGCCGGACCATGCGATCAAGCCGGTCAGGCGTGTCCGCCTGAGCGATGAGCAGTCGCGCCTCATCCTCGGCGAAGACGCAGCCCGCCGCGCGCAACGTGGCGACCACGGACTCGAATGGTGATGTGAAGGTTGACGAGGGTTCGAAGATCGACACAGCGGCCCTTCGGAAGACTTCGGGAGCCCTCCGCCCGGCTAGGGCCTGACGCTCGCCGGCGCGAGGGGAGAACGTCCCGCTGACCTGACTGCGGTGTGCGATACACGCACGGCTGTCCTCACCTCCTCGAAGCCCGCCCTGCCGCCATGCGGCCTGAAACCGCGAGTCTAGCGAAAACCGCTGCTCAGACGCACCGCTTCGTGATCGTCCGAATTGGCCCCAATCGGCCGCACTTGCACGTCCGGCAGCCGGGGCCGGTTCAATCCGGCCGGATCAACGACTGGTTTCGATCGCGTTGCGGACCCTTGACCCCCCGGAATGTTTGCGCTAACAATTCTCCATCGACGCCGGGAACGGCGCTCGCCGCCCACGTCCCGTGGGTGAACGTCACTAGACTCAGGCCACCGCGGCGACGGGGCCGTGGACACGGAGGGAGGCGGAGCAAGGCATGCGCGTCATCGACGGCGATCGGGCACCGGTCATGGCCGACGTCGCACGTATCGCGGGCGTCTCGCACCAAACCGTCTCCCGAGTGCTCAACGACCACCCGAACGTGCGGCCGGCCACCCGTGACCGGGTACTCGCCGCCATCCGTGAACTGGGCTACCGGCCCAACGCCGCCGCCCGCACCCTGGTCACCCGGCGCACCAACACGCTCGGCGTGATCAGCTTCAACACCACGCTCTACGGCCCGGCCTCGATGCTCTACGGCATCGAGCAGGCCGCCAAGCAGCACGACTACTTCGTCACCGTCGCCGCCCTGGCCGCGCTCGACCGCCGGTCGGTGCTCGACGCGGTGGAGCGGCTGCGCGACCAGGCGGTCGAGGGCATCATCGTGATCGCCCCGCAGACCACCGCGGTCGGCGCGCTGGCGAACGTCCCCTCGGACGTGCCGCTGGTCGCGGTCGGCTGCGGCACCCACTCCTCGCTGGCCTCG
>DASUAR010000054.1:0-14693 GCA_035763685.1 Actinocrinis sp.
CTACTGGATGATCCTGACCACGGTGAAGTCCAACGGGGACCTGCTCTCGCAGAACCCGACGTTCTGGCCGACGCACTTCGACTTCTCCAGCTACAAGACGATCTTCGACGACCCGGACTTCCTCGGGAACATGCGCAACACGGCGATCATCACGATCGGCTCGGTGCTGGCCGGCCTCGTCGTCGGGTTCCTCGCCGCGGTCGCCGTGGCCAGGTTCCGCTTCCGCGGCCGCAACCCGTTCATCGTGGCGATCCTGATCGTGCAGATGGTGCCGCTGCTCTCGATCGCGATCCCGCTCTACATCGTGCTGAACAAGGCCGGCCTCTACGACCAGTTCCTCGGCGTGATCCTGGCCTACCTCGTCTTCACCATCCCCTACGTGGTCTGGACGCTGCGCTCCTTCATCGTGAACATCCCGGTGGAGCTGGACGAGGCGGCCATGGTGGACGGCTGCACCCGGTGGGGCGCGTTCTTCCGGATCATCCTGCCGCTGTCGCTGCCCGGCCTGGTGACCACCGGCGTGTACGCCTGGATCCAGGCCTGGAACGAGTTCGTCCTCGCCAACACCCTGCTGAGCAGCAACGACAAGCGCACCTCGATGGTGTGGCTGTCCTTCTACTCCTCCAGCCCGACGCACGGCGCCGACTACGGCTCGCAGATGGCCGGAGCGCTGCTGGTCTCCCTCCCGGTGATCATCCTGTTCGTGATCTTCCAGCGGAAGGTCGCCTCCGGGCTGACCGCGGGCGCGGTCAAGGGCTGAGCAGCCGACGCGAGACAGCGCCCCAGCAAGGCACCGCCCGAGCAAGACGGCACGACGCAAGACAGCGCACGACGTAACACAACAAGGACAGGACCCATGGCCCGATCCGGCACCGACACCGCCCGACTGCTGCGCGACGCCGGAGCCGTCCTGCAAGCCGGCTTCGACGGCTTAACGCCGCCGGACTGGTTGCGCCGCCGGATCGGGGCCGGGGAACTGGGCGCTCTCGCCCTGTTCCACCGGAACGTACGCGGCATCGAGCAGCTCGCCGCGCTCACCGGCGAGCTGCGCGCGCTGCAACCGGACCTGCTGGTCGCCGTGGACGAAGAGGGCGGCGACGTCACCCGGCTCGAGATCGAGCACGGCTCCTCCTACCCGGGCAACCTGGCGCTCGGCAGCGCGGACGATCCGCAGCTGACCGAGCAGGTGGCCAGGGCCATCGGCGCCGACCTGGCCGCCGCCGGGATCAACCTGAACTACGCCCCGGTCGCTGATGTGAACGCGAACGCGGGCAACCCGGTGATCGGGGTGCGGTCTTTCGGCTCGGACAGCGCGCTGACGGTGCGTCACACCGCTGCGTACATCAACGGAATGCAGGCGGCCGGAGTCGCGGCCTGCGCCAAGCACTTTCCCGGCCACGGCGACACCGGCACCGACTCGCACCTCGGCCTGCCGCTCATCGACTTCGACGCCACCCGGTTCGCCCTGCACCTCGCGCCGTTCCGTGCGGCGGTCGCGGCCGGGACGAAGTGCATCATGACCGCGCACATCCTCTTCCCGCGCTACGACGCCGCGCTGCCCGCGACGATGTCCCGGGCGGTGCTCACCGGCCTGCTGCGCGAGGAGCTCGGATACGACGGTCTGATCATCACCGACGGCATCGACATGGGTTCGATCTCCGCGACGCACGGCATCGCCGAGGGCACCGTCAAGGCGTTGTCGGCCGGCGCGGATGCGATCTGCTTCGGCGGCGGCCTCGCCGACGAGGACGCGTTCCTGTACCTGCGCAACGCGATCGTGTGGGCGGTACGCGAGCGTCGCTTGCCGGAGGAAAGGCTGCACGAGGCCGCCGAGCGCAATCGCGCGGTGGCGCGATGGTCAGCCGAGGTATGGGCCGGGGGAGCGGGCACGGAGCCAGTGAACCGGGGCGTCGGGCTGGCGGCCGCGCGGCGGGCGTTGCGGGTGCGCGGCGAGCTGAAGCCGTTCACCGGCCCGGCCTACGTCGTCGAGTTCGCACCGCTGGTGAACATCGCCGTCGACACCGCGACCCGCTGGGGCCTGCTCGCGCCGCTCGCCGAGCTCTTGCCCGGCACGACGGGTACGCGCGTATCCGCGCCCACGTCCGGTACCGAATCGGTCGGCCTGATGACCGTGCCCGTCGTCGACGAGAACGCGCGCATCGACGTCGCACCGCTCCTCGATGCTGCGGTAAGCCGTCCACTCGTGCTTGCCGTGCGCGACCTGAATCGCAACGCGTGGATGGCCGACGCGGTCAGTGCGATCGTCGCCGAACGTCCGGATGCCGTCGTCGTCGAATTGGGACTGCCGTACGGCCGAGTCGATGAACTCGCTGCCAGCGGCGTGATCGTGATCGAGACATACGGCGCGTCGCGCGTTTGCAGCATCGCCGCCGCCGAGGCGCTTACCGTTCGCCGCGGCGAAGCTTGATGTCAACCGCGCCGCGAGAACCCGAACACCGAGAGGAACCGCCCCGCATGACGACCACCCCGGCCGGCCAGGCCGCGACCAGCCCGGAGCCCGGCGAGATCATGGCCAGGGAGATGGCCGAGCAGCCGGCCGTGCTCCAGCGCATCCTGGACGAGGGCCTGCCGGCGATCCGCGAGGTGGCCGCCGAGATCGGCCGCCGCGCTCCGCGCTTCGTGCTGCTCACCGGGCGCGGCACCAGCGACAACGCCGCCTACTACGCCAAGTACCTGATCGAGGTCGGCCTCGGCGTCCCGGCCGGGCTCACCTCGATGTCCACCGCGACCGCCTATGGCGCGCGGCCGGACTTCAGCGACGTGCTCTCGATCACCGTCTCGCAGTCCGGCGGCTCGCCGGACCTGGTCGCCTACACCGAGATGGCGAAAGCGGCCGGGGCGCTCACCCTGGCCGTCACGAACGTGGCCGGCTCCCCGGTCAACCAGGCCAGCGAACTGGCTCTCGACGTGCTGGCCGGACCGGAGAAGGCGCTGCCCGCGACCAAGACCTACACCGCCGAGCTGCTGACCCTCTTCCTGCTCATCGACGCGGTGCGCGGCGGCGACGGCTCGGCGGCCAAGGGCCTGCCGGAGCTGGCCGCCTCGATCCAGGAGCGGCGTGACGAAGTGGTAAATCTCGCGGAGCGCTACCGCTTCGCCTCGCGCCTCGTCATCACCTCGCGCGGCTACGGCTATCCGACCGCGCGCGAGGCCGCGCTCAAGGTGATGGAGACCTCGTACCTGCCGGCGCACGCCTTCTCGGGCGCGGACCTGCTGCACGGTCCGCTGGCGATGGTGGACAACGTCTCGCCGGTCATCGCTATCGCTTCGGCGGGGGTCGGCGGCGCGGCTCTGGAGCCGGTGCTCGACCGGCTGCGCGAGCGGGGAGCAGACCTGGTCGTGGTCGGCTCCCGCGAGCACGTGGCGGGCGCCTCCGCGGGCTTCGTGCTGCCCTCCGGGGCCGCCGAAGAGGTCGCGCCGATTCTGGAGATCCTGCCGCTCCAGCAGCTCGCCTACGAGGTCACCACGGCCCGCGGCCTGAACCCGGACGCCCCGCGCGCCCTGGCCAAGGTCACCGAGACCAAGTAGCCGAAAGGGCAATCGGGCACCACGACGACGAGGGTCCGGTACCGCGATTCGGTCGCGGTACCGGACCCTCGTTTTCATTGGGACTCGGTCTACTACTACGCGGTCTACTACTAAGGACGCTGTTTCACCGAATCCGGCTCGTCCGCAGGCAGTCCCTGCGCCGGAACCGCGGCGAACGCCGTGGCGCGCCGGCCCAGCTTGCTCGGCCACCAGATCCGCCGGTCCAGGTCCATCGCCAGCGCGGTGACCAGGATCGAGCGGACGATGAAGGTGTCGAGCAGGACGCCGAGCGAGACGGTGAACCCGATCTCGGCGAAGGCGACGATCGGCAGCGTGGCCAGCACTCCGAAGGTGCCGGCCAGGATCATGCCGGCCGAGGTGATCACGCCGCCGGTCGCGGCCAGACCGGTGAGCGCGCCGCGCCTGGTGCCGACCTTCACCGCCTCTTCCCGGATGCGGGTCATCAGGAAGATGTTGTAGTCGATGCCGAGCGCGACCAGGAACACGAAGCTCAGCAATGGATATGCCGCGTCTTCACCGCTGAAGTGGAACACGTGGTTGAAGAACAGCACGCTGACGCCGAGCGCCGCGCCGAAGGAGAGCACCACGGTCGCGATCAGCACCAGCGGCGCGACCAGCGCCCGCAGCAGCAGTCCCAGGATCACCAGCACCACCAGCAGGATCAGCGGGATGATGACCTTGTCGTCATGCTGCGAAGCCGTCTCGATGTCCATGGTCACGGCGGTGTTCCCGCCGACTATCGCGTCAGCGCCCTGAATCGCGTGCACGCTGGCGCGTATCTGCGTCACGACGTCCTTCGCGGCCTGGCTGTCCGGCGCCGCCGTAAGGTTGCCCTGCAGGTAGACGTACCCGTTCTTGCTGGCCGGGTCAGCCACCGAGCCGATGCCCCGCGTTCCCGCGAGCACCGATTGCACCTGCTGGGCCTGCGAGGCTTTCGCGATCACGACGACCGGGCTGCCCGCGCCGCCCGGGAAGTGCGCGTCGGCGACCTGCTGGCCGACGATCGCGTCCGGCGTGTTGGTGAAGGTCCCGGCGTTGGACAGCCCGTCCGCCTTGAGCCCGGAGATGCCGAAGGCCAATGCGCCCAGGATGACCACGGTCCCGATCCACACGGTGCGCGACCGGTTGGCGATGCCGCCGCCGATCCGGGCCCAGAGCCCGCTCGCCGTGGGGTCCTCGGTGCCGGCCGCCGGGTGCACCGGCCAGAAGATCCACCGGCCGAAGATGGTCAGCAGCGCGGGCAGCAGGGTCACCATCGCGAGCAGCGCCACGATCACGCCGACCGCGCAAACCGGGCCCAGGCTGCTGGTCGAGTTCATCTCCGCGGCGGTCAGGCAGAGCATGCCGACGCCGACGGTGGCGGCGGAGGCGATGATCGCGGGACCGGCGCGGTGCAGTGCGACCGCCATCGCCTCATGCCGATCCTCGTGCCGGCGCAGCTCTTCTCGATAGCGAGCGACGAGCAGCAGCGCGTAGTCCGTCCCCGCGCCCATCACAAGGACGAGCAGAATGCCCTGACTCTGGCCGTTCACCGTCAGCCCTGCGTGCGCGGCCAGGAGGTAGACCAGGCCCATCGTCACCGCCAGCGCGCCGCCGGAAGACATGAGCGGCAGCAACCAGAGCGTCGGGCTGCGATACGTGAGCAGCAGAAGAACGACGATTACCCCGATGGTCGAGTACAGCAGAACGCCGTCGATGCCGCTGAACGCGGAGGCCTCCGTCGCGCCGAAACCAGCCGGCCCGGTGATGTACGCGCTCAATCCGGCGGCACCCGAATCGGCCTGCGCCTTGATGGCGTCCACCGCGGGCTTGAGCAGGTTCCAATCGTTCTTGGGACCGAGATCGATCTGAACTATCGTCTCGAGCGCCTTGCCGTCCTTGGACGGGATCGGGCCGACGATCTTGCTCGTGACGTGCGGCACCCTGGCGAACACCGCCGCGTCCTGCTGCGCCTTGTGGAGGTCGGCCTGAGTGAGGCCGCCCCCGCGCTCGTAGACCACCACGGCGGGCGCCAGGCCGGTCGACTGGAACTGGCCGGTCAGCTTGACGACCTGGGTGGATTCGGCGCTGCCCGGCAGCCAGCTGGACGGTTGGTTGTTCTCGGCGCCGGTCAGCTTGCCGGCGAGCGAGCCGAGCCCGAGGATCAGTACGAGCCACACGCCCAAGACGACCCATTTGCCTACCCGGCCGCCGGGTATACGCGCGAGCGTGTTCCCGGCGCGTTGTAGTGCGTTCATATCGCTTACCCCTCCGTAAACGCGATACATCGCGATCTCAGAGACACGATGTATCGCGAGTGTCGGCGCTGTCAAGCGCCCGGTCCGAAATGACTACATCAACACCGGGTTGTGGATCTCTAAAGCCCGAATAGTGCGACATTGCCAGCGCTTGTCCCCATTGACGAATAAAACCCCGTTTGCCCGATAGTCCTACTCGGTTTTACCAACGCCCCCGTGCGTCGTCGCCCTCGCAACGGCGTGCGCAGTCCGGTCTATTTTTGGCAGGCCCGCGCGCAGCGTCCAGGCAATTATGTCAGCTGCGATGTTCGCTGCGGCGGACGGGCCGCCCGTATCGAATCGCAGTCGAATGCCCTCATCGGACCACATGCAGCCGCGCCAGGAAAGGGTCCGGTGACCCGCAGGCGGCGGACGGAAGACCCTCAACTTCCGCCCGCGCCTGCGGCCCTCTTGCGGCCGGGGGAGCGGCTGGTCGGGCGGATGGTGCGGGCATCCGTCCAGGCCGCGGCCCCGGCGTTACCGGCGGGAACCGGCCGTGCGAGTCAGGGCGACACGGCAAGCGGTTCCCGCGGGGCCGGGAGCGCGGCCGCCGTGGTGGGCGCCGCCGCCTCCCTGCCGTCCACCCACGTGCGAAGCGGGTGGAAGTCGTCCGACCACCAGACCAGGTCGGCGCGTGCGCCGACGGCGATCCGGCCGAGGTCGGCGCGGCCGAGCGCGTCAGCCGGGATCCGGCTGGCCGCCTCGATCACCTGGGCTTCGGGCAGACCCAGGGAGATCATGTTGCGCACCGCCTGATCCAGCGTCAGCGCCGAGCCCGCGATGGTCCCGTCGGCGTTGCGCGGCACGCCGTCAGCGCCCAGTTCGACCGGAATGCCGGACAGCTCGTAGTCGCCGGGCGGCATGCCCGCCGCGGCGATCGCGTCGGTGACCAGCACGACCCGGCCGCGCGCGCCCTTCCACACCAGGCTGCACACCTCGGGCGCCACGTGGTGAAGGTCCGCGATCAAGCCGCAGTAGAAGCGGCGGTCCGCCATGGTCGCGCCGGGCACGCCGGGCTCGCGGTGCGCCAGGCCGCGCTGCGCGTTGAAGATGTGCGTGACCAACGTCGCGCCCATGTCGGCGGCGGCGGTGATCTGATCAGCCGTCGCATCGGTGTGGCCCACCGAGACACGCACGCCGGCCTGGGTCAGCCGGCGGATCGCGTCGAGGGCTCCAGGCAGTTCCGGTGCGAGCGTGAGCATGGTCAGCATCTCGTGGCCAGGCGCGCTGAGCAGCCGGTCGATCGCCTCAGGGGTCGGATCGGCGAGGAAGCGCTTCTCGTGCACGCCGTGGCGCACCGGCGAGAGGAACGGGCCCTCCAGGTGCACACCGAGGATCCGCGCCGCCACTGCCAGGCTGCGGTCGCCGGTTTCCTGGCGCTGGCGCGCCTCGATCGCGGTGTGCAGCCCGGAGACCAGCGCGCCGAGCGGCGCGGTGATGTAGGTGGGCTGGAACGCGGTCACGCCGGTGGACGGCAGCGTCGCGGCGACCCGGTCCCAGGCGTCATCGTCGGCCGAACTGAAGTCCACGCCGAAAGCGCCGTTGATCTGGATGTCGACCAGGCCCGCGGTGAGCACCCCGTCAACCAGCACGAGGTCGGAGACTCCATCCGAGGGACGCACCGCGCGAATGACGCCGTCTTCGACGGCCACCTCCACCGGACCGGTCATCCGGCCGTCCAGAACCGCTCGGGGCGCCGAGATGGTGAGCACGCGACGACTCCTCCTGCGGTGCATGGACTAACGGGCCGGGAACGGCCGGTCTGCGCCGCGGTTCGGCGAGCCGTCACGATTGTGGACTAGACCAATCTAGGTTGTCCAGACCTCTGCGCATATTGGTCTGGACCACCCGGTTGAGACGGCGGGAGCCCTCAGGCGCTCGGTCCATGTCCCGCCACAGCCCGCAACGCCGCGCCCGCTGCCTCCAGCTCGCCCGCGGAAAGGTCGGCGCGCGCGGTCAATCGAAGCCGGGACCGGCCGTCCGGCACCGACGGTGGCCGGAAGCAGCCGACCGCGACCCCGCGCGCGGCGCACAACGCGGCCAACTCGACCGCCAGATCCGGATCGCCCACGAGCACGGAGGTGACCGCGCCGACCGGGGGAGTGCCGGTCAGCTCCGCGGCGAGCGCGAGCCGGTACAGCGCCTGGGCGTTCGCCCGCACGCGATCGGCCAGCTCCGGCTGAGCGCGCAGGATGCGCAGAGCCTCGGCCGCCGCGCCGATCGCCGCCGGAGCCAAGCCGGTGTCGAAGATGAACGGCCGCGCCGTGTCCACCAGGTGCGCGGTCACCGCCGCCGGCCCGAGCACCACTCCGCCTTGCGCGCCGAGCGACTTCGAGAGCGTCGCGGTCATCACCACGTTCGGCGCGGCGGCCAAGCCCGCCGCGTGCACCGCACCGCGGCCGCCCTCGCCGAAGACGCCGATCCCGTGCGCCTCGTCCACAATCAGCACCGCGTTGTACTCGCGGCAGGCCGCGGCGAGTTCGGCGAGCGGCGCCACGTCTCCGTCCACCGAGAACACGGCGTCTGTCACAACATATGCGCGCTCTTCAAGACGTTCGGCCAGCACCCGGCGGACCTCAGACACCTCGCGATGCCCTACGACCGCAATGCGTGCCCTAGAGAGACGACAGCCATCGATGAGCGAGGCGTGATTGAGCGCGTCTGACACGATCAGATCGCCGCGCCCCGCCAGCGCGGTGATCGCGCCCAGGTTCGCCAGATAACCGGATGAGAACACCAGACCCGACTCGGCGCCGACGAACTCGGCCAAGTCCCGCTCGAACTCGACATGGGCCTCGGTGGTCCCGGTCACCAGGCGCGAGCCGGTCGATCCGCCGCCCCAGGTGCGCGCGGCGCGCGCGGCCGCGTCGGTCACCCGCGGATCGCGGGCGAGGCCGAGATAGTCGTTGCCGGCCAGATCGACCAGGTCGGTGTGCGCCGCGCGAGGCCGCAGCCGCCGCCGCAGCCCCGCCGCTTCTCGCTTGCGGGCGTGCTCGTCCAGCCAGCCGAGCGGGTCGCTCATCCGTCCGTCCTCCTCCTTCTGGGCCAGCCCGGACGGATACGCCTGGGATACTGAGCCAATGCCGTCCATGAACGATCTGGTTCGCGACCAGTCCACCCTCGATGATCGGGATCTGGAGTGGCTGCACCTCATTGTCGTCGACTGGCAGATGCTCGCCGACCTCTCCTTCGCCGATCTGGTGCTGTGGGTGCCGACCGCCGACGAGACGCGATACGTCGCGGTGGCGCAGATGCGCCCGAACACCGGCCCGACCTCGTACCCGGAGGATCTGGTCGGTCATGTGGTACCACGCGGCAAACGACCGTTGCTCGACCAGGCCTTGGACGAGGGTCGCATCATCCGGGAGGGCGACCCGGAATGGCGCGAGGCGGTACCGGTGCGGGTCGAGGCGATCCCGGTGCGCCGGGCGGACCGGGTGATCGCGGTGATCGGCCGCAACACCAACCTGCTGACCGCGCGCACCCCCAGCCGGCTGGAGCTGACCTATCTTCAGACCGCGGCCGATCTGGCCCAGATGATCGCCACCGGCCGGTTCCCGAACCCCAAGTCGCGCAGCCATCTGGACGCGATGCCGCGGGTCGGCGACGGCATGATCCGGCTCGACGCCGATGGCACGGTCACCTACGCGAGCCCCAACGCGGTGTCCATGTTCCATCGCCTCGGCCACGCCACGGACCTGATCGGCTCGCACTTCGGCAAGGTCTGCGCCGAGCTGCTCGACCCGCAGGCCGGCCCGATCGATGAGGCGCTGGCCTCCGCGGTGGACGGCCGCGCGCCCCGGGACACCGAGATGGAGACGATCGGCGGAGCGATGCGGCTGCGCACCATCCCGCTGCTGCCGCAGGGCACGCGGATCGGCGCGATGGTGCTGGTGCGCGACGTGACCGAGTTGCGGCGCCGGGACCGCGAGCTGGTGACCAAGGACGCGACGATCCGCGAGATCCACCACCGGGTGAAGAACAACCTGCAGAACGTCGCGGCGCTGCTGCGGCTTCAGGCGCGCCGGCTGGACGAGCCGCGTGGCCGGGCGGCCCTCAACGAGGCAGTGCGCCGGGTCGGCTCGATCGCCATCGTGCACGAGACCTTGTCGCAGACCCTGGACGAGCGGGTCGAGTTCGACGAGATCGCCGACCGGGTGCTGGCGATGGTGCTGGACTACTCGGCGGCCTCCGGCAGCGGCGCCTCGTCACGCGGGGTGCGGTCGCGGCGGGTGGGCACCTTCGGAGTGCTCTCGGCCCGGGTCGCCACTCCGCTGGCCATGGTGCTGACCGAGCTGCTGCAGAACGCGTTCGAGCACGGACTCGACGGTGCCGGCTCCTCCTTGGAGGTCACGGCGGTGCGTCGTGGCCGGGAGCTGACGATCCTGGTCGCGGACGACGGCCGCGGCCTGCCGCCCGACTTCGACCCGGCGACCGCGGGCAACCTCGGCCTGCAGATCGTCAGGACCCTGGTCACCGGCGAGCTGAGCGGCACCTTCGACATGACGCCGCGTGAGGGCGGCGGCACCGTGGTGACTCTGGAGCTCAACGTCGGCGAGTGAGTCGCCGCGGCTGCGTCAGATGCCGCGTGCTGAATTCGCCTTGCCGTCATCGAATGTTCATCCGGGGACTCGCCCACGGTGGAACCGCCGCAAGCCCCGGAACGGCAAACGCGGAGGGACCGGACGCAGTGTCCGGTCCCTCCGCGTTGTCGCTGCGCCGACGGGTCAATCGCCGTCGGCGGGCTGTCGCACTGTACTTTCGGTTGCCCCAGGCTCGCGGCGCAGGCACTTAGGCCATGCGCGAGCGGGCACGGGCGGCGCGGCGCTTGAGCGCACGGCGCTCGTCCTCGCTCATCCCGCCCCAGACGCCCGCGTCCTGTCCGGACTCGAGCGCCCACTGGAGGCACTGGTCAATGACGTCGCAACGGCGGCAGACCGCCTTCGCGTCTTCGATCTGCAGCAGTGCCGGCCCGGTGTTCCCGATCGGGAAGAACAGCTCCGGGTCCTCATCGCGGCACGCGGCGCGGTGGCGCCAGTCCATCGGTCCTAACTCCTCGCGTAGTGCGCTAAAGACGGGGGTGGGGTGCTACCCGCCCTAGCATCAACGACTTCGTGCTCTTGTGCAGTGGTTACTGCGGTACTGCTGCGCCGCGGGAAGTGCGACGCATTTCGGCAGTGATCCTGGCGCCGCCACCACACGTACGCCGGACTACTACCTAATGCAGACGCGGCGTGAAATGTTCCCGTTCCACCGATCTTCGGAAGATCTTGTGAATGTGAACTCTTTCACGAGCGTCTCCGCTCGAACCGGCGGGTCGGTTTTCAGGCCGACCACGGCCGGGACGTGCGGGGGGTTCATGAGCCTTGGCTGCCGCTGGTCTCGTCTGCCGGCGACTGGCCCTCGGGAGGGCTGGTCGCTGCTTTCAACCACGGGACCGGCTGGTGGGCCGGACACTCCGCGCTGAGCGATCGCAGCCGTTGTTTCAAGGCCGTGAACAAGCGTGGCAGTCCTAAGCCCGCAGCACAAGGGTCTATTGAGGGGATTTTTGAATTCTCAGGTGTCTGCTGGATCACACCTTGCCTTCGAAGGCTCGCGCCGAAGGCGACGGCAATGAGTCCAAGGTTCCGCGGCCTAGCGAGCCTCGGTCCGCGACGTGCCTGGCCAGGGGCACGCTGTGGACGGTCGTCCCGCCGAAACCCAGTACATCACGCGAAGACGCGCAGTGCATCGGGAACACTACGGAATGTCACACGTTCGCGTGGTCCCAGGTAGTCGCCGTCCACCTGGAACTCGACCGGGCGTTGCGCCGAAAGAGTGAGTTCCGGCAGGTCGTGCCGGATGAGCACTCCACGACCTTGGCCCAGCCGCTGCGAATTCGCGATTAACCGCCCGACCGTGCGCCAAACGGGGAGCGCGGACATGCTGGAAAGACCGAACAGATCGAGCCCGGTGGTGAAACTTGCCTCCGGGGTCGCCAGAATCGGACGGCTGCCCAGGTAAGTCCACGGTGCCGTGTTCGCCAGCACCGCCATGAACAGCGGCGGCAATTCGGTGCCGTCCGCGAGCGTCACGCTGATCGGCGCGGTCTTGCGATCGGTGTTCCGGAAGTACTCGGCGAGCGCGGAGCGGATATAAAGCGCGCCGGTTGAGCGCCTGCCCTCCGCCCGCTGCCTTTCCACCGCCCCGACGACGGCGGCATCGAAGCCGTAACCGGCCGAGAAGGTGAAGTACCGCGGCGCGCTCTCGCCGTCTGAGTAAGCGGCGCCCATGGACACAAGGCGCGTGCGCTGCTCGCGCAGCAGCCGAAGCAGCGCACCGGTGGCTTCGACGGCGTGATTCGGCACGCCGAGCGCGCGGGCGAAGACGTTGGTCGAGCCGCCGGGAACCACCGCGAGGGCGGGGACCTCCGGGCCGGGCCCTTCCGCGAGCAGGCCGGTGACCACCTCGTTGACCGTGCCGTCGCCGCCGAAGGCGATCACCACGTCGACCCCGTCTTGTGCCGCCTCGCGGGCGAGGTCGGCCGCGTGACCGCGCCGTTCGGTGCGCACCGTGCGCAGGTCGAGAGCCGAGGAGAGGGCACCGACCAGCACGTCGCAGGTGCGTTCCGTGGCGGTGGTCGCCTTGGGATTCATCACCAGCAGTCCGCGGCGCACGGACCACTGGCGCTCTTCATCCACTTCAGGCGCGGCCAACCGCTCGTCGGACATGCAGCAAACAGTACATATGAGAGGAGCGACTGTGCTGTCCGAGGTCGAGGCGGGGAGTTGTACGCTGCGAAGGTGAGCCAGAAGACCGCGTCTGCGAAGAGCGCGTCCACCAAGAGCGCGTCTGTGAAGGGCGTAGCCACTGCGGCCGCGTCGACAGGGAACGGCCGACCGGGCGACGGCGGATCCGTTACACAGGCACCAGAAGCGGAAGGACGTCCCGGAACGGTTACCGCAGCATCGGTGCTTACCGCTTTGGTGGCGGCGCTGCTGTTCGGCTACGGGATCTACCTGGTCATCGCCGGGCTCAGCGGCCAGCCGGTCCTGCGTAGCCGGGCCGAACTCGGCGGAGCGATGTTCGCGATCTTCGGGCTCGGAGTCGGCTGGGTCGCCCGCGGACTGCTGCGCCTGGAGGGCTGGGCCCGCACGCCGGCGCTGCTCACCCACCTGCTGGTGCTGGCCGCCTGCTACTGGATGGTGCAGGGCAACCTGTATGGCGAGGCCGTGCCGACCGGGCTGTACGGCCTAGCCGGCATCGTGTTGCTGTTCGTCCCGGCCTCGCACCGAGTGCTCAGCCGGGACGTTCGCTGACCGCTGACCTCTTGCTCGGCCCTTCGACCGCCTACTCGTCCACCAGCAGCTTCTCGCGCAGCTGTGCCAACGTGCGGGCGAGCAGCCGGGAGACGTGCATCTGGGAAATGCCGATCTCGTCGGCGATCTGAGACTGCGTCATGTTGCCGAAGAAGCGCAGCAGCAGGATCCGCTTCTCCCGGGCCGGCAGCTGCTCCAGCAGCGGCTTGAGGGATTCGCGGTACTCCACACCTTCCAGCGCCTCGTCCTCGCTGCCGAGCGAGTCGGCCACCGCCGGGGACTCGTCATCGCCGGATTCGGGCACGTCGAGGGAGAGCGTCGAGTAGGCGTTCGCCGATTCGAGCCCTTCGAGCACCTCCTCCTCGGTGAGCCCGAGGTGCCCGGCCAGCTCGGCGACCGTGGGGGAGCGGCCGTTGCGCTGGGACAGCTCGCTGGTCGCCGCGGTGAGCGAGAGCCGCAGCTCCTGCAGCCTGCGCGGCACCCGCACCGCCCAGCCCTTGTCCCGGAAGTGCCGCTTGATCTCGCCGATGATGGTCGGCGTGGCGTAGGTGGAGAACTCCACGCCGCGCTGCGGGTCGAACCGGTCCACCGACTTGATCAGGCCGATGGTAGCCACCTGGGTCAGGTCGTCCAGCGGTTCGCCGCGGTTGCGGAAGCGCCGGGCCAGGTGCTCCACCAGCGGCAGGTGCATGCGCACCAGCCGGTCCCTGATCTGCGAGCGGGCCGGATCCTCCGGGGACAGCTCGGCCATCCGCCGGAACAGCTCGCGGGCCTCGGCGTGCGCGGCCGCGTGCGCCGAGCTGCGCGGCGTGCTCTGCTGCGGGGCGCGCTGAGCTCCGGGACCGGCCACCGCTTCCGCTGCGGGCGCCGCGGCGGGCTCCGGCAGCTCGAACACGCCCTCGCCGTCCAGGTCTGCCGCCTCCATGTCCGCGCCGTCCAGATCCAAGCTCTCGTGGTCCATCGCGGGGCCGTTCGCGGCGTCGCCGGCGACGGCGGGGTGCCCACCGGCGGCCGCGGTGATCGGGGTCTGCGCGGTAGTCACTGCGCCGTCTTCTCCGCGCCGTCGCGCCGCTTGACCATGGTGATCGAGACCGTGCGCCCGTCCTGCGCGGTCACCGCGTCCACCTCGCCGGCCAGCGCGGTCAGCACCGTCCAGGCGAAGGTGTCGCGGGCCGGCGGCTTGCCGTCCGCGGTCGGTGCGGAGACCGTGATCGCCAGCGCGCTGCCGGCCAGGTCGAATCGGCAGGTGAGGCTGGTGCCCTCGACCGCCTTCTGCAGCAGCATCGCGCAGGATTCGTCGACCGCGATCCGCAGGTCCTCGATCTCGTCGAGGGTGAAGTCGAGCCGGGCGGCCAAGCCGGCGGTCGCGGTGCGCAGTACGGAGAGATAGGCCCCGACGGCCGGGATCCGTACCTCCACGAAGTCGCGATCCTCCACCGCGGTCGCCCCTCCAGCCGAGCTGAGCCTAGTAGCGGCTTGTGTCAGTCCAACCGCGCCCTGGTCCACTGTATGTGCCTCCTGCGTCCGTGCCAGGCGTCTGCGCCGCGCC